>JALWQB010000108.1 GCA_026994795.1 Deltaproteobacteria bacterium | reverse complement strand
AGAACGCCTTACTAATATCTCATCAGAAACGTCACTCTTTTTAAATACCATCTTTTTACCCCTCTGAATCATTCGTTATCATATACCAATTCAAAATAGCAATCTCAGCTTTGTTTATAAAACTTACAATCTTCACATTCCCAAAAATTTTTCTCAAGCCTTCTCCCCAGCATTTCAAATACCTTCTCTATCATAAAAACAGTCAGTCAGTGCAGGGACTTATAGCTCTTCAGAACAAATACTGGCGGCTCCGCCCCCTGTATTGAAAATTCCAGTTCAAATCTCTTGTCTCCATATATAAAGCAAGGGATATTCAGCGTGCCCTTGAAAAGATTAAAATTGGCGCAAAAGGCATCTGGATTGGGCATACCGACTGAATTGCAGTCCCCTACGGGGGCGCATTCAAATTCACCATCAGGAATTGCATAAGAATGTTTCCAGCCTTGAGGAACATCACAGGGGGTATTAAAACTCACCCAACAGCCCTGATACGGAGCCCGTGCATAAGTGACAACTTCTGGACAGGCGGTTCCGGCCTCTCCTGCCAATGCTGCAGCAAAGGCATCTTCAGCAGCACTGCAAGCTGTATTAAACAATATCCCTGAGACAACAACAAAAAAAAGTATTTTTCTATAAAACATAGCAAAATATCTCCTGTTTTAATATTTATTAAGAATGATGAAAAACCTGTCTGCCAATAGAAGGCATATCGGTTACTATTATAGAGGGGTCGGGCACGTTTGTTACCTTGCCAAGCCATGTGCGCTCATAATCATCACCTCGGATAAATGCCAAAAATTTCCTTGCGGCAATACGGCCAATAAACCCTGAGTCCACAAGCGATTTCTGCTTTTCTTTATATGTGCCGCCGTCTCCCATCTCAGTGGTGCTTTTCCAGACTTCGCCTAAGTTCATCTGCCCAATTTTTGCAGACACATATTTGCCTGTAACCTCGCTGTTTTTGCAGTTTAAGAAAATCTGAGTGCCGATATTGTCCATATATACATGACGCAGGGGCTCTCCAAGCACTACATCAAAATTACTTACTGACTGAGTGGCAAGATAGAGCCAGAAGTTAATGCCCCCTGCCATTGTGAGCAGTTTTTCAAAGCCGGGGAAAAGCACTTCATGGCACTCATCAATGTAGATAATACATGGTGTATCAAGACGGCCGCTGGCCTTTGATGTGCTTGTAAGACCTGACAATATCTTTATCCCTGACATAAAGAGCTTGGAAAGCATTACAGCATCTTCGCCAAGAATAAGCGAACCTGTATAGATATATAGGAGCATTCCCTTGGAATTATAAATCCTGTCATAAATTTCCGTGCCATTTTCAACATCTACTATTTCGCCTATAGTGCCAGTGCCTATAGCATTGAATACATTGTGGAGGTCATAAATAATCTTCTCAAAATCTTTGCGGTCAGAGCCTCTTACAATCTGGTCGCCTCTTATTCGCAGGTCTTCCCATGCTGATGGGTCAACAAGAGACAATTCCTCAATAATGGAAAAGGTCTTTTCCATTTCATCCCATGATGTAATCTTCCTTAACTGTGATAAAGTAACTTTAGGCTTTTTCCCTTCTTTTTCACAAAGGCGGAAATAGCTGTCCACTGCCCACCAAAGCACACGGTCGGCCACGTTCTTGTAAAATTCGGCTTCTCCTTTTTTTTCAGGCATAATATTAAGCATGTGCTTTACAATCTGACGGGGGTGATTAAAGACCTCAAAAGGATTGAATTTTACCGAATGTGCCGGGTCAGTAATATCAATAAACATTAAATCATCCTCACGTCCCGCCTTTTTAGCCGCTTCTACAAGAACTGAAAACAGGGCAGATTTGTTTTGTTCCATCTTGGGGTCTATAGTTATAATATTCCACCCTTTAGGCACTGTATACCGTATATCCTGCATCATAAGTCTTGTTTTGCCTGTACGCGTGCCTCCGAATACTATGATATGCGATTTTCTTGTGCCGTCAGGACAGGCAAGCGGAGAGGCAATTTCATAGTTCATGTAATCTACAGAGGCATAATAATCTCTTAAAGAGACTGCCTTGTCCGCCAATATAACTCCGTCAGTTTTACTCATAATTTATAAATCTCCTTTCATTAAAAATGCAGTCTCAAGAACATTGACAACATATTCAGAATCATGCCCTCCAACATAACGATAAAGGGCGCTTCCAACGCTTTTTGAGCGCAAAAGCTCATAAGTGAAAATCATAAGCCCTGTTCTGACATTCCAGTAAGGGGTTAAAAGCTTCTCTTCGGGAATGCCCTCCAACAACTTCTGTCTGCCCCAAAATCTTATATTTATTTGCATAAGCCCTATAGATTTTATATTTTTTTCAGGTATTTCATTAACAGCATCCGGCCTGTAAGATGACTCATGGCGGATAATTGCATGAGTAACTGCCCTCCATTCATCAAGATTTAAGCCAATCCTTGAAGCCAATTCCTTTTTCTCAAGAAATTGGCAATGATGCTCAACTGCCCTGTTTATCGTCTGATAAAGCTCACTTTTATTAAAGCAATCTTGACAGGCTTCTGCTTTATTTGTCAACAAACCTGCCAGAAAAACCCCGCCCAGTCCGCCAAGCAGCTGTCTTCTTGTCATTGCCGAATATCTCCTTAACAGCCTTGATATTTTTATCTTGAACCTGTCTTGTCTGTTTTGTGCGTAATTTAAGCATATTCTTTAATTTTTGACCGGCCTTATCCCCCATGCCTTTTGCCATCCACCTCTTAAATATCTTTCCTGATTCGCTTTTTGTGTCCGGGACGGAAGGAGAACGGGCGTCAACAGGCTTGTTTATATTGTTCTGCCTGTAAAGCGTCCGAAAATCCTTCATCATAACGCCATATTTACGCTCAATAGCATCCTTATTGAACAATTTTGCGTTTTGGCTTGATGTCCAGCAAAATCCCGGAGTTGCCGGGTCTGCACACAATATCAGCAAAATAATCAGCAGTATCACCGACATTTCTTGTAGAAACAAGCGGGTCATAATAAATCCTCCCATTTTTCAAGATTACAGTTGCAGGAGCAAAACTTATTCCTGCGCTTGCCAATGCCTTCCCGTTAAGTTTAAAAACGGCAGGGACTGGAATTTTAGCCAGTTCCGCCACAAATTTATTTCTTAATCTGTCAAACTCTTGTATACTTTTATTATTGGCAGTCTTTGCCAAAAATTCCAGCGTTGCCTGAAAAAGCTGATTAGGAAACCCTTTTACTTCATGGGGCAGCTTATCCAGATATAGAGCCAGCAGAATAGGGGGCGCGCCTAATTTTACGGCTGTCCAGAAATACCGTCCCACTTCTGCGCTTCTTGGCCCAATAAAGACAGGGGCAAAGAATATATTGCTGTTTTGGCACTTCCGCTCTTTAAGCGTATCAATCAGTTTTGCAAAATTGCCGTTCCATAATGAATCTGCTACAACTGTATAATCACTGCGTGATTTGCCTATAAAAGCAGGCATAAGCCTCGTAGTGTTTCCAAAATCGGGATGTCCTACAAACATGCCGTTTTCTTCCGCAAGCGTAAGATCATATACTCTGCTCTGCCACGGCATAATCGGAGTATCTTCTTTCCAGCTTGACACAGGTATCATCGTAGGCACTAATACCTCTCCGTTAGTAAGCATAAGCAGTGTGCCGTCTCCTGTCCCGACAGGACGAAAGGCAATATGCCAGAAGCCCACAAGACGGGGAGACCTGCGGGCAGCATAAACATAAAAACTGCCTGTCATTTTCTTGAAAAAACTTTCAATGACTGGACGGGCATCCAATGGACAGTCAATTGAAGAGGGACATCTCAATTTATATGCAGCCTTTACAGGAGGCGGCATTATAATTGACTGCTTATTTCCCCCTATCGCCTGCTGTTTAATTGCATGAACAGGGATAGAGGTCAGAAACAGAATTAAAAATAAGCCCAAAACGCCTGCGAAATTCATAACCCTGGATATAATCTTCATAATCATTTCTCCTTCCTGGATAATAAAATACATTATAGCCTATACTGTTGGCCCTTGAAGGACGGCCGCATACCATCTCATCAAATGTGCCGCATTCTTTATAACAAACATCATCCAAAAATTCTGGACATTCAGTAAAATAGACTGACTCAGCCCTTAAAAAATTCTCCATGTTGTTACAGAGGACATCCCCTGTACTGCATCCTTTCAATATAACCAGCCAGTTTTCTCCATATTTGGTAGAATCAATATCATCTCCTGTCATATCTGATATGCCTGAATAAACAGCATCTTTGGGCAGAATTTCACAATTTTCATTTATTCTCGAAACAAAGTGGGATGTTATCATGTTAATTGTTTTATAACATTCATCAGACATGGCAGTAGTATTATTATCAAGCCAATTTATACAATCTTTATGTGTGCATTTGCCGTCAAACCACTCCTGGAGCTTTTGTCTCCAGACAACCCCTATATAATCACCAGTATGCTGATACAGCAGACGAGAGCGTTCAATCGCCGACTTGCTTACAGCATGAGAGGAAAAAATAAGAAATGTAATATCTTTAGTCGGATCAGGATTATAAACATCTGTAAGATAAATAGGTTGGAGACTAACCGTAGCGTCTTGATAATTTGCCGTATTATCTGATGCAGAAGCAAGCATTTCAGGAGCGTAAACGTCATATACTCCCTGAATCTTTGTTCCGGGCTTATCGCCTATATGTTCAAGCAAAGGCAATTCTATGCAAGGACCTATCCCTTTTTGAGGAATTTTACTTAAAGAAGCCAAAGAACCATAACCCCAACTGTCCGGTTTTTTATATATTTGACTGCCAATTATACTGTTGCTGGTAACATTTTTATATACCTGACCCTCACAATAAGAGGGATTAAACTTTAAACAATCAGGACACTCATTTACATTAAGAGGCTCCTTCCCATTTTGGGCACAGATATAACATGGAGGCGATTTAAAGATAGTAAAAAAGTAATAATAGTAAGGACTATGGTTAGCTGGAGGCATTTTGCAAACGTCCAATATCCACTCTGTATTTAACGGAATTTCCTGTATAAGTTCACCGCATTGCCCGAAATGAGATTTATCGCCTCCTTCTGTAACGCTTTCTATAGTTTTCTCGGCAGTTTCAGTTACAGCTCCCTGTCCCGCCATTATCTCAAACTCTGAGGGTTTTATTAAGATGTTATCTTGTATACCAGATTCGCTCCATAAATTCTCAAAGTTATCTTCAGAAGCAATTGCTCCTGTCTTAAATTCCGGCATTTCAGCCATCACTAAACGTAAGACCTCATCTGCAATAGGTATCTGGTCAAAGTCAAGCCGTTCGAACTGGTCAATACTGAACCCCCTATAACGCAAACCAATTTTTTTATGAAATTCTTTCAGATGTTTTGCTTTAAATGTCTTGTCTTCTTTTTTTTCCGCATAAGCCTTGTTGCACCCGCAATGCGTAGGATTTACGCTGGTCCGCGCCCTGTTTACGCTTGCGCCATCACAAGGTGTTGTATGACATCCGGGCTTATAAATCTGAGGGAGACCATACTCATTGATAACTCTGGCAATTTGTGAATGATAGCACATCCATGCCTGCACTTTGTATTTTTTAGTGCTTCCCATTATGCTTCCCTTTTCCTCAAATTTATATTTACCTGCAAAGAGACATAATCTTGCCCGAACCTTGCAAGTCAATTCGTAATTATCAGCAGCGCAGCATAAGGCTGAACTGCTGCCGCAGGCAAAAGCCTGAGTCATAGTGTAGCCAGTATAAATAGAAGTAGCTACAGACATAACCCTGCTTGCCGCCGCAAGCGAGGGATTGTTTGACGTTGCCGTATTATAAAAATTAGAATAATTTTTTGTTGTTGACATTAATTGCGTACCTTCAGCAGGTTTAATATAGGTTACTGTTTTAGTGCCCATATCTGTTGTAAGTGTTCCCATTTTGGTAGTAGAACCAGTAAGCGAACTCATAAAACCGCCAAAAGACGGAGCTGACTGTGCCCATGCTGTTCCTGCCTGAACGCTTTGAGCATATCCCTGATAGGCTATATATGTTTTAAG
>JALWQB010000107.1 GCA_026994795.1 Deltaproteobacteria bacterium | reverse complement strand
TCTTTATTATCATCAACATTGATCAGTCCCTTTAATTTTTTAATCTCTTCTTTTTTTTCTTTGTTTTTTTTATTTATGATTTCTTCTTTTGTTTTTTTTCCTGCCCTTATTAATCTTTCCTTACAAATTTCAAAAATAGTTGGATTTTCTGCACCAAGCTCATTTTTTACAAAATTATAAGCAGTTTTATTTTTCTTTTCATCAATCGTTTCTGGAAGTTGTACTAAAATATATTTTCTATTTCCGCCATCTTCTGCATTTAGCTGCATTACTGCATCGCCTGTTGTGCCGCTACCTGCAAAGAAGTCAAGGATAATGTCGTTTTCTCTTGTAGCAAAAAAGATAAGTTTCTTTATAAGAGAAATTGGTTTAGGATTCTCAAACACATCCTTATTAAAAAGATCTCTCAGAGCTTGAGTGCCTGATTTATTCATATAAATGTTTTCATCAAAGACTAAACTTCCAACGGTATTTCTAACACTACCTAATTCGCTTTTATACCTTTTGAAAATAAATCCCCGCTCATTGTCTCTATGTACTTTTTTGAATACAATTTTTCCAATTTTCACATATTTTTTAAATGTATCTTCTGAGAAAGCCCAATATCTACCAGTTGGTGGGTAATACACCTTCCCTGTATAAGAATTT
The DNA here is from genome assembly GCA_026994795.1 of Deltaproteobacteria bacterium. Classification (GTDB taxonomy): domain Bacteria; phylum Desulfobacterota; class Dissulfuribacteria; order Dissulfuribacterales; family Dissulfuribacteraceae; genus JALWQB01. The sequence goes on along the minus strand of JALWQB010000107.1, from coordinate 5,443 downwards.
TTGATAGGGAAGTGGAGGGATTGTCCACCACTTTTTGCAGTAGGATCAGCGCTTATCCATTCTCCCTTTGGATCATTATCAGGATTAGAGTAATTGCCAAAATTTTTATATTCACCTAAAAGTAGAGCTTTATTAATATCCTTCGCATAAGTAAGCACATAATCGTGTTGCATATAAAGTCCAGTTCCCTTATCACCCGCCATAGTTTTCGTTTTTCTAGTAAATAGCCCTACAAAATTCTCCTCCCCAAAAATTTCATCCATTAAAATTCTCAATTGCGCCACTTCGTTATCATCAATACTTATAAAAATTACTCCATCGTCTCTTAATAAATGCCTTGCAATATAAAGACGTGGATACATAAAGGTAAGCCATGCAGAATGAGAGTTGCTTTTACTGTTAACAAAGTCTAAAATTCTTTTTGCCATTTCCTCATCAATTCCCGCCAGATTTGATAATTCTTCAATTGTAAAATTTCTATTATCCTCATAGATAAAACCATCAGTGCCTGTGTTATAAGGAGGGTCAATATAAATTATCTTTATCTTTTCATAATAGGCATTAGAAAGATGCTTTAATACTTCTAAATTATCGCCTTTTATAAGCAAATTTTGAGACCATTTGTTTTCTTCTTTTTTATTCCATTCTTCATCCTCTTTTAAAAGCGTAGTTGCTTCATCAGTTGCCAACAGCCTTGCGTAAGACTTGCCAAGCCAATCCATCCCATAAGATTCTCTGAAAAAGTTTATTTCGCTTTCTAATAATTCTTTTTTAAACTTTTCAAAATCAAAATTTCCATTTTTATCAAAACAGTGCGCAAAAAATTTTTTTAACATCTCTCTATTTTGGGAGGGAGACTTAATATTTTTGGTTGTTTTTTGCTCATTATTCATTTAATTATCCTCATTGTAACTATCTTTCATCTAATCCATTGATGTATAACATTAAATTATATGCTTATATAAGCCTAAGAAATTATAGGGCCTCTATAATTCCCTATTCTCCAATGCCAACAGGCTACATCTTTAGACCTCTACTATTGAATGATCTCCGATCATAAGCTGAAGAGACTTTCTAAGGTCATCTCTCCTCTCTACCCTCGCATAACGGCCTATTATACTATCTTCAAGATTGTCAATGCCGGTTATCTCGGCCCCTTCCATTACCACTACATGCTGGACTACAGAGCGCCTTATCTTTGCCCTATTACCAATGCTCGTAAACGGGCCTATAAAGGAGTCAATAACCTCTGCATTGTCTCCAATAACGGCAGGCCCTCTTATGGTGCTGTTCTTTATAACAACATTTGGCTCTAACTTTACCCTCCCCTCAATAGTGCTATTATCAACTATTGCCACTTTAACATCAATATCTTTCCTTATATAATCGTCTAAGACCACCCTATTTGCCTTCAGGAGGTCGTCTTTTTTCCCTGTATCAAGCCACCACCCCTTTAAGAGCCTGCCCTCAACCCTCTTTCCCATTGAAATAAGCTCTTGAATTGCATCAGTTATTTCAAGCTCTCCCCTCCATGAGGGTTGAATCCTGTCAATAGCCCTATGTATAGATGGTGAAAAGAGATATACCCCAACAAGCGCAAGATTTGACACAAAGGTCTTTGGCTTTTCAATAAGCCTCTCTATATTGCCATCTTCACCCAATATTGCGACCCCAAACCTTGTCGGGTCAGATACCTCCTTTAGAAATACCATAGCATCAGGCATTGTCTTATTAAAGGCATCTATCGCCCCTGTTATGCCCTCACCCATAAGGTTGTCCCCAAGATACATTACAAATGAAGAATTTTTTAAAAACTCCCTTGCGGTTTTTACGGCATGGGCAAGGCCAAGCGGCTCTTTTTGTAAGATAAACTCTACATTAACCCCCCACTTTCCACCATCTTCAACAAAACCTCTTACCTCTTCCTGAGTCTCAGGGGCGACAATTACGCCTATATCCTTTAGCCCAGCCTTTTTCATATGCTCAAATACATATCCAAGTATCGGCTGATTTGCCACTGGAACAAGCTGTTTAGATATTGTGTGAGTAAGGGGTCTTAGCCTTGTGCCCCTGCCTCCGCTAAGTATCAACCCTTTCATAATAGATGCCTCCCTTTTTTATCTGATGCAAAAACACATCTTCTCTATCCTGCCATCCGCCCTTTTTAAAATCCAATATAATCCTGCGTCTTTCATCTTCATAATGGTCATCACAGTTATAATATCCACATTCACAGCAGTTTTCATCTTTATTGTTTTTATCTTTATGCTTGTTTCGCCCATAAAAAGCAGGTAAGGCGTTTGAATGAAATCCAATAAATATGTCAAGATGCGGGATTGAAGAGATTAGCTCAGCATCCAGAAACTCTGCCCATTCAACCATGACAATAAAAGAAGGCTCTTCTAAATATTCAACAAGGCCAATCTCAGTTATATCTGCCCCCTCTCCAAGCCTGTAAATATCTGCATGGACAATGCTTATGGGTTCATTAGCGTTGTATATATGAAGGATTGAAAATGTAGGGCTTGTAACAAGCCTTTTGTCTATGCCAAGATGACCGCAAAGCCCCTTTATAAAGGCAGTCTTCCCTGCGCCAAGCTCTCCATTAAAAAAAAGTGCGTCACCTCCCCTTATAATCACGGAAAGCGCCTTTGTAATTACATTAATTTCTGATATATCTTCTATTGACAGCTTAATAGCCACTGTTCAAATCTTTAATCCCTATTTAATCAATCTCCTTTTCATAAGCCCAACGCACACCCATACTGATACAATACCATAGAAAAGGAGGGTTAAGATGTCATATATGCTTATATAAACAGGCTCTCCATAACAAAGCCCACGGGCTATTGAGACCATAGGGGCAAGGGGAAATAGCCTTAATATAACCATTCCAATTGGGCCGATTGAGCTAAGGGGAAAAAATATCCCGGAGAACAGAAATAGCGGGGTAATAAAGAGCGATGTAAAATAATTAAAAAATTCATAGTCTTTTGCAAGGGCAGTCATAATAAGGCCAAATGATGAAAATATCATGCCCTCAAGAAATAAAAACGGGATAAGTAAGGGCGTAAACATCAGGGAGGGGACAACCCCAAATAGCGGGATGGCCATAAGCATAATTACCCCTGATATAAGCCCCTTGGTAGCGCCCCATACAATCTCGCCAAGGGAAAGGTGAAAGACGCTCACTGGCGTTGTCAGTATGCCATAAAATGTGTTTTGCGTTGAAAGACGGGTGTATGAGCCATAAGTTGTCTCAAAGGCAGCGCTATACATTACTGAGGATGCGACAAGGCCAGGGGCGATAAATTTAAGATAAGGTATGCCGCCTATCTCAGGCACAGTTCTTCCCAGCCCATAACCCATTGCTATCAGAAACAAAAATGGCTGTCCCAGATTCCCAATGAGGCTTGCCCTTATATGCCTTTTCCAGACCTGAAAATTCCTATTCCATACACGCAGAAATAACATTATCATATAATTAGCTCTACTTTTAATAAAGTCATAATAATAACCCAACGAAAAAGAGAGAAGAATAACATTATGGATACTATCAAAACATATAAAAAAGGACAAGGAGTAAAACGCCCCAATAAAAGCAGCGATATTGAGCCCATTTTTAGTAATGGGAACAAACCATTACAGATTGCGCTTATATATGGGGGGCTTAGTGCGGAGAGAGAGGTATCTTTAAAGGGCGCTAAGGCTGTCAAAGCCGCCCTTCTTGAGCTTGGCTGTACGGTCAGAGACTATGACATAAAATTTGACCTTAAAAAGATAATAGAGGATGCAGACCAGATTGACTGCGCCTTTATAGCGCTTCATGGCGAATATGGAGAAGATGGCAGGATTCAGGGGCTTCTTGATATGCTTGGCATACCTTATCAGGGAGCAGGGGTACTGGGAAGCTCTCTTGCAATGGATAAGCATATTGCAAAGACAATATATTCTGCCAATAACATACCCACACCTAAATGGATAACGCTTAACAGGTCAGAGGTTAGGGGTATTTCTCAGCAAAACATCAGGGAGATTATGGCAGAAAATAAATTTTCCCTCCCTGTTGTAATCAAGCCAAAGGGACAGGGCTCAAGCATTGGAATAAATATTGTAAAGGGGATAGATGCAGGAAACAATAAAAATGATGAGATATGGGATGAAGAAACCCTTAATATGATAAAAAATGGGCTATATGAAGCCATTAAATGGGATGAAGCTATAATAATTGAAGAATACATAGAAGGAAGAGAGCTTAGCGTAGGAGTGGTTGAGGGCATATCTCCTCAGACGCTCCCTCCAATAGAGATAAGGCCGGATGAGCAATTCAATTTTTTTGATTATAAGGCAAAATATACCCCAGGGGCAACCTCTGAGATATGCCCTGCTGATATTGACCCTCATGTTGAAGACCTCGCAAGGGACCTTGCGTTAAATGCCCATAATGCCCTTTGCCTTAAAGATTACAGCAGGACGGATATGATATTGGATCGCTCCAGTAACCTATGGGTAATTGAGACCAATACAATCCCCGGCATGACGGAGACGAGCCTCTTGCCTCAGGAGGCAAGGGCAGTTGGCATAGAATTTAAAGGGCTTATAAGGCACCTTATAACAATGGCGCTTAAAAAGTGAATTTTAAAACGGTAGTGGTAAAATGGTAAGTGAAGAGGTATAGTATGTATGATATAAGGAGGCATATATGATACAGACAATTATCACCCATAAATGCAGTAGGTGCGAAAGTACGAATATTGTCAAAAACGGGCATAACAAATGTAGCAATCAGCAATACTATTGCAAGGCTTGTGGAGCACACCGGGTATTGGAACCGAAACAGAAATATAAACAAGAGGACAAGGAAACTATCTTGCAGACATATAAGGAGCGGGCAAATCTGCGAGGTTCGGAACGAATATTTGATATTTCCCGCATAACTGTTCTTGCTTGGTTGCGTGAATATGTACAAAAGCTGCCAACTTTGCGTGAGACGTTGCTGCCTGTTGTTCCAGACGACGTTTTAGAATTAGATGAAATGTATTCATTTGTATTCAAAAAGGAGAATAAAAATTGGATTGGGACAGCTATTTCACGTAAACACCGTCAAATAGTGGCATTTGTGATAGGAGATCGTAGTGAAGCAATCTGCAAACGACTCTGGAAACGACTGCCGTTAGCGTATCGTTCGCTACATACATTTAGCGATTTTTGGCAGGCTTACCAGAATGTTTTTCCAAAAGAAACACATCGTAGTGTAGGGAAAGAAAGTGGGGAAACAGCCCATATGGAGCGGTGGTACAATACCTTACGCCAAAGATTGGGCCGCTTTGTAAGGAAAACTCTTTCTTTCTCTAAATCTGATGTATATCATCATATTGTGCTCAAATGGTTCGTTACAGAGTATAACATGGAACAGTCATTACTTACAATTTAACCACTACCG
>JALWQB010000106.1 GCA_026994795.1 Deltaproteobacteria bacterium | reverse complement strand
TTAAGGTTGGCGAGCCCCGTGTGTATGATGCCTCAACTATTACTGATTGCAGAAGCGCCTATGGAAATGCCCTTAAGGATATTGCTGAACTCAATAATTCAGCAGGGATTAAGGTAGTAGGCATTAGTTGCGACCTTGAAGGCTCTGTTAAGATGAACGGTCTTCATAAGGTAAGCCCTAAGGGATTTATTGAGACAGGCATACAAGAGCATCATGCTGCAACTATGGGCGGCGCCCTTTCAAGGGAGGGGTTTTGCGTATTTTTCAGCACCTTCGGGGTATTTGCCATTGGTGAGACCTATAATCAGCACAGGCTTAATGTCCTCAATAGCGCTCATTTAAAGATCGTGGCAACGCATCTGGGCCTTGATGTAGGGGAAGATGGCCCGACTCATCAGTGTATAGACTATGTGGGTCTTTTGAGAAACTTGCCAGACATGCCCATATTTATCCCCGCAGACCCCAATCAGACAGACAGGATTATCCGTTATGTCGCCCAAAATGAGGGGGGCTTCTTTGTGGGAATGGGGCGTTCCAAGCTGCCTGTTATTACAAAAGAAGATGGCCTTCCCTTCTTTGATAAAGACTATGTCTTTACCCCGGGAAAGGCAGATTACATAAGAAGGGGAAAGGATGCCACTATTATCTCCTATGGCGCTCTTATGCCTGAGGTAATGAAGGCATGGGGGCTTTTAAAGGATGAGGGGATAAGCGTGTCAGTATTAAATCTTGCGTCAATAATGCCTTATGATAAAGAGGCTATTTTAGATGCCTATTGCTCTGGGCCAATCATTACTGTTGAAGACCATATTACTGAGACAGGCATTGGCTCTATTGTAGCCAGAACCATTGCCCTATATGGGGCCTCTTATGCTGCGCAAAAGGGGCATAGCGTGCCGACAGGGCACAGCCTTATAATGTTAGGGGTTAATGGTCATGGCGCATCTGGAAGCCCTGCTGACCTTTACAGGCTTTATGGGCTTGACTGCGTATCAATTAAGAATGCCGTAAAGAGGGCATTAGGGAACTGATAAGATTGCGTTGAGATACGGAATAGTTGTTGAATGGTATAAGCTCATACGAATGGGACGACTGGAAGTGGCAGCTTGCCAATAGCCTTAAGGGTATTAATGGGCTTAAAACCTTACTCAATTTAGATACTGATATAGATACTGACAGATGTGATGCCATAGATGGCCTTAAAGAAGTAATCAAGAGGTATCCCTTTAAGGTAAGCCCATATTATGCCTCTCTTTGTAGATTATACGGCTTAAACTTTAAAAATCCAATCTTTAAGCAGATAGTCCCGTCTTTAAATGAGATTTCATATCCGCCTCACCCCCTTTCTTCTAAAGACCCGTTTAGAGAAGGGGAGCTTTCTCCTGTTCCATCCCTTATACACCGTTATTCAGACAGGGCGCTTTTGCTTGCAACCGCTCAATGCGCCTCATATTGCAGGCACTGTAACAGAAAGAGGCACTGGATAGAGCCTTCTGTCCCGACCCTTTTGAACAGGAGATACAGGGAGATGGCCATGTCATATCTTGCGAAAAATAAGGCAATAAGGGAGGTCATACTCTCGGGAGGGGATCCCTTTATGCTCTCAACAGAAAGCATTAAAAGGATTTTATCAATGATAAGGGCAATAAGACATATAGAGGTCATAAGGATAGGGACGAGGGCGCCTGTTACAATGCCGATGAGGGTTACAAAGGGGCTTGTAGCCATGCTGAAAAAGTTTCGGCCTGTGTGGATAAACACCCATTTTAATCATCCCCTTGAGATTACGCGCGAGGCAACCATTGCCATAGACAGGCTCTTATGTTCAGGGCTTCCAGTGTCAAATCAGGCGGTGCTGCTAAAAGGCGTAAACAATTCTTATGAGGTATTAAAGGGGCTCTTTACAGGGCTTCAGGCAATTGGCGTAAGGCCATATTACCTGTTTCACTGTGACCCTGTTATGGGGGCAGACCATTTCAGGACAACTATAAAAGAGGGGATTGATATAATGGACAGGTTGTGGGGAAAGATTGGTGGCCTTTGTATGCCGTTTTATGTGTTTGACCTTCCCGATGCTGAGGGAAAGGCAATATTGAGCCAGAATCATATTATTTCCCGTGAAAATGGCTACATATACTTAAAAGGGATGAGTGGCAATGTAGTCAAATGGGAGGAAAAGGGGCACAAGCAGGCCACTAAAAAATAAGATTGAATACTCCCTCAATAAAAGGTATTATCTCTTTTGATATGATTAAGATATGCGGTATCACAAGGCTTGAAGACGCCGCTTATGCCCTAAAATGCGGGGCAGACGCCATTGGCTTTGTCTTTGCAAAGAGTAAAAGGCAGGTATCTTTTGAGGATGCACGGGCAATTATAGCAAAACTGCCTCCATCTGCCCTTTGCTTTGGCGTATTTGTAAACCCTGAAGAAGGGCTTGTTAAGGAGGCGATTTGTAGGGTTGGCATAGACATAGTGCAGCTTCACGGAGACGAGCCAGTTGACTTTTGCGCCTCTTTTCCCAACAGGGCAGTAAAGGTATTCAGGCCAAGGAGGATTGATGAGCTTTCTTTAATAAAAGACTACGAGAAAGTCGTAAGGGCTGTCTTGATTGATACATGGTCGCATGACGCCTATGGAGGCACAGGAAAGAGGCTCTCTTTGGATATTGCTGTTGAGGCGATAAAGACGGTTAATAGCCCTGTTATCCTTGCTGGCGGTTTTAGCCCGCATAACATTGAAGATGTGCTTAAGCAACTTTCTATTAAGGGGGCAATGCCATTTGGCGTTGATGTAAGCTCAGGCGTGGAGGCATCCTATGGGAAAAAGGATAAAGGGCTTATCAGGCAATTTATAGAGAAGGCACGGGCAATGGGGCTTTAGAAGGGCTACCCGCCATGTTGATGTGAGACTTAAATCCTGCAAGGCAAAAGGGGACAAAATGAAGTTAATAATAAAAATATTGTTGTCATTATTGTTAGTTTTAACGTTTTCTAATTCAGTATATGCCTTTAATGCGTATGTAAAATATGTAATAGATGGAGATACTATTGTGTTAAGCAATGGGAAAAAGGTGCGTTATCTCGCAATAAACGCCCCGGAAATAGCGCATTATGACCAAAAAGGAGAACCCTACGGCAAGGAGGCTACAGAGAGAAATAGACAGCTTGTTGAGGGCAAGATAGTAAGGCTTGAATATGGACAGCGGAAAAAGGACAGGTTTGGACGTATACTTGCATTTGTATTCTTGCGTGACGGGACATTTGTCAACAAGCAATTAGTTGAAGAAGGTTATGCGTTTGTATGTATTGTCGAAAAGAATATTCGTCACAAAAAGGAATTGCTTAAGGCGCAGCAAGAGGCAATTTCTGAAAAGAGAGGGCTTTGGGCATATCCTGTCTTTAAAAAAGAAAAATATTATATAGGCAATAAAAAGAGCCTTAGATTTCATAGACCTACATGTAAATTTGGCAGAAGGACATGGAGAGGCAACAGGGTAATCTTTAAGACGCGGGAAGAGGCATTTTTAAAGGGTTATTGCAGGTGTAAAAAGTGTCTGCCATAACCCATTAAAAAGAGTAATATAATGGATAGTTAAATGTAAAAGGCTAAATTTTATTTTGACATGCTTTCAATGCTTAAGTCAATTTACCAAAATTTTTTTAAACAAAGGGAGCCCCATCCACTATTAATTGAAAATAAACAGTTTTTTAAAAAATTTGATCAATCAGGCGATATAAATAGATATGAGTTTACGGTCTTTGATACAGAGCTTACAGGGCTCAGTTTTAAAGAGGATGAAATAATCAGTATAGGGGCAGTAAAGATAAGAGGACTTAAAATAATTGCAGGTGAAAATTTCTGTTCTTATATAAAGAATAAAAGGCCCCCATCAAAGATATCCACCCTTATCCACAAGATTACGCCTGATATACTAAAGAATGCCCCATCTATTGAAAATGTCCTTCCTGAGTTTATCTCATTTATAGGGCATAGTTTTTTAGTAGGACATTATATTGGGCTTGACGTAAAATTTCTCAATAAGGCATTGAGAAGATATATGGGAGGAACGATTAACAATCCTTGCATAGATACTATGAAGCTGGCTCAAGTCTTAAAAGAAGAGGAATGGGGCAATTATTATGACAGGTTTAACTATAAAATATCGTATAATCTTGATGACCTCAGCAATGAATACGGTCTTCCTGATTTTATCTCGCATGATGCGCTGGAAGATGCCTATCAGACTGCCTATTTATTTTTATACCTTATCAAAAGACTCCGTTATGGCGGGCTTTCCACTATGAAAGAATTATATATGGCGGGAAAAAGCTGGAGATGGATTTTTTAATGTCCCTATCGGGGATTGCTGAACCACTTGTCTTAACCCTGCACGGCAAAAGGAGGCGAATAAATGCTTAAACGAGGCTCTTGCAAAAATGTAAAAGTTGCACTTATCAAAAAATTATCGCCTTAAAGTCGCTATCATCCTGTTAGGCTTTAAAAAGATATCAAGGGCATCTCTTATATCACTAAAGACCATCTTACTTGAAAAAAGCGCCCCTGTTGACGCCCCTTCTCGTCCAAGGATGCAAATGCCAAGAGCGGCCTCTTTTAACATCAAGGCATCATTGCAGCCGTTCCCTATTGCTGCAGTCCGTTCTCTGCCCAACTTTTCTATATAGTTAAGTTTTTGAAGGTCTCCTCTTCCTGTCTCAAGGGCATAAAATACCAGCCCTGTTATTTCTGAAAGGGCGTCTTTAATCTTCTCTGCGGTCTGATTAGTATCAGCAGTGATAATATGAATATCTAAGACCTCTGCAACCTGTCTCAGTTTGTCTTCTACGCCATCTATTAGCCTTCCATCAAATGTAATAGTCCCATTTAGATCCATTACAAGATAAGAGAGGTCATAAAATACTCCACATGGAAGGTCAACTGTTACCTGTTTGTTCATCTTTAAAAGATACCTCCTTTTAAAAAAGCTGTTTCTAATACATTAAAATCCTCTATGCTATGACCGCAATTTAAGGAAAAACGAAGCCTTGCGCTGCCCTTTGGCACTGTAGGAGGGCGTATTGCCCTTACATATATCCCATATTGCCTCAGAATATTTTGAAAAAAAAGGGTCTTATCATTGTCTTTTAAGACTATAGGCATAATATGCGAGGAACTTGGGGTAAAAAAAGCAAATTTTTCTATAATCCTTTTAAAAAATAAAATATTACCATTTAACCTTGCCCTTTCAGAATTCATAGATTGTGCAACTTTAATCGCCTCAATATTCCACATAAGCACAGGGATGGGAAGCGCAGTTGAAAAAATGAAGCTACGGGCAAAATTTATAAAAAAATCCTTTAATTTCTTTGAAGTAGCGCAAAAAGCCCCATATCCTCCAAGAGCCTTCCCAAATGTCCCTATAACTACATCCGCTCCCTTTTTAATAATCTCTGGCATGGATGATAAGACCCCCCCGCCTTTATCGCCAATTGCTCCAATAGCATGAGCCTCATCAATCACTAATGTAAAACCATACCTTTCCTTTAAAGATACAATATCTCTTATAGGGGCAATATCTCCATCCATGCTATAGATGCTCTCTATTGTAACTATTAAGTGCCTGAAACGCAATGACGCCTTTTTTAAAAGCGATTCAAGGTGATTAACATCATTATGCTGAAATCTCATAAACCTTATCCCTGATAAAATAGCGCCATCAATTATGCTTGCATGGCATAGTTTGTCCATAATAATACATGAGCCCTTTACCTTTCCAAGGGCGCTTATTACACCAAGATTTGCCAGATAACCGCTTCCAAACACAAGCGCTGCCTCCTTATTTATAAAGGATGCAGCTTCTTCCTCAAGCTCTTCAAATATGGAATATGCCCCTCCAAGCAGTCGGCTGCCGCCACTGCCCATCACAGTAAAATATTTATTGTCATTATACCTTATTTTAAGGCGCCTTATTAACTCAGCGTTAGTAGAAAGCAGAAGATAGTCGTTTGAAGAAAAATCTATATAGCGCCTTCCATCAATAAATATATATCGCCCAACTCTTCTCTCAAAAGGCTCTATCTGCCTTAAATTATTATCTGTTTCAATGG
>JALWQB010000105.1 GCA_026994795.1 Deltaproteobacteria bacterium | reverse complement strand
GGCTTAATATATATGACGATTTTAATAATAAGATAATCTTGAAACACCGTGTCTGCCCTACAATTTTTCCGTAGTTAAGGGTTTTGTCAAGTAACCCTCTAATATAACATTTAAATTTCATTTTTATACCTTCTGCCGTGCAGGATTTAGATACCAATATAAAAGAGAGTCAAGCTATGCATACCCAATATACATACAACCTTTATGAATTTGCAGATTGTGTCTTGACACATAGGCACAACTTTAATATAGAATGAATGTCCATTCAGTAAACTTGTATGAGCTGTGATATATTGGGAGCATAATATAGAAAGACTGGCCTTTGGGATTTGGGGGCATTGGCCAGCAGGCATAAAGGAAGCAATGGTTCATAGGGTTTAGTGAATTGGCCTTTAGGGGTATAGGGAGCAATAGATGAAAAAGGGGTTAAATGGCCTAAAACTCCTTAGAGAGATTATCAGGTCAAAAGAGCAGGATATTATAAGAGAGTGGCATGAGGCCTTGCTTACTACCTATCCGGCTGATTCTGTGCCATTTATTAAGGGGCAAAAGAGCCAGTTTGCCAATCCCATTGGCCATATCTTCCAAAAAGGATTGCAAGAGACATTTCCGGCAATTGTCTATTCTAATGATAATGAGGCAGTTAGAGACGGCCTTGACGAGATAGTGAGGGTAAGGGCCGTACAGGATTTTTCTCCAGCAGGCGCTCTTGCCTTTTTGTTTGACTTAAAGGGCATAATCAGGGCATATTGTGAGGAAGCTATCCATCAAAACGGGCTTTTAAGCGAGCTCTGGAGGTTAGACGCCCGCATTGATGAGAGTGCGCTTATTGCATTTAATATCTATGTATCTTGCAAACAGGAGATTGCTGATATAAGGGTAAATGAGGTAAAGAGTAATGTGGCGTTTCTTTTGAGAAGGGCTAATATGTTAGTGGATGACCCTCCCGTATAGCCTTGTGCCTTAAAAGCGCTGGCCTAAAATGATACCTTATTTGTGATAGACAAATAAGGCTCTAAAGGGTTATGTTTAAGGCAAGAGGGCTAAAGGGAGTTTATTATATATAATACATAATTAATTTTATTTAAGTGTTAATTTTTTAAAACTCTTAAAAGAGAGGTAGCTGATATGAGAATTGTTATGCCCTTTATTATTGTTGTCGGTCTTGCGCTTACTGCGTGGGCGGGTTGGGCCATTCACCTCCAGGGATTTTTTGGGGTGCTTGTGCCCTATGCGGCTGCCTTGATATTCGTAGCGGGTTTTTGCAAGAAGGTTGTTGACTGGGCAAAGTCTCCAGTGCCTTTTAAGATACCTACTACGGCAGGGCAGCAGAAATCGCTTCCGTGGATAAAACACTCTAATATAGAGAGTCCTTTTACCACGGGGCAGGTAATTATCAGGATGTTTTTTGAGGTGTTCTTTTTTCGTTCCCTTTTCAGGAACCTGAAGGGTGAGTTGAGGAGCGGGCCAAGCCTTATTTATGGCCCTACAAAGTGGTTGTGGTTTAGCGCCATCTTATTTCATTATGGTTTCCTCCTTGTCATCCTCCACCATTTAAGGCTTGCAATCCATCCTGTGCCATGTTGCGTTGACCTTATAGACAAGGTGGATTCAATGTTCCAGATAGGGGCGCCTCCAATCTATCTGAGCGGCTTTATACTCTTATTGGGGGTTACCGCCCTATTCTTAAGGCGTATCCTTATACCGCAGGTCCGTTATATATCCCTTGTAAACGACTATTTCCCCCTCTTTCTCATAATGGGCATAGTCATTAGCGGGATGCTTATGAGGTATGTCATAAGGACGGACATTGTGGGGGTTAAGGCCCTTATCATGGGGTTAGTAACATTCCACCCTGTAGTTCCTGATGGGATAGGGGCAATATTCTACATCCATCTCTTTCTTGTGTGTTGTCTCTTTGCGTATTTCCCATTCAGTAAACTGATGCACATGGGTGGAGTCTTTATGAGCCCCACAAGAAATCTTCCAAACAATAACAGGGCGGAACGCCATGTTAATCCTTGGGATCCAAAGGTAAAACTCCACACCTATGAGGAGTGGGTGGAAGATTATAGAGACAAGCTTGAAGAAGCTCAAATACCAATAGATTAAAAAGGGTGAGAGATATGGCAGCACCAAAACCAAATGAAATAATAATGATTGATCACAAACCTCCAAAGAAGTGGTGGATGGATACAAAGCCTACATTCAGGCAGGGTACATTCAGTTATCCGTCCAAGCCAAAGAACATTGAGATCCTTGACATGTGGAACCCGCGAGAGTGGAATCCAGTGGACGAGGACTGGAAGCTCCCTGATGACTGGAAGGAGCGTATCCTTGAGGGATTTAGGGACCTTTTGAAGAAGTACAGGTCATTAAAGGTCTTTATGGACATCTGCGTAAGGTGCGGCGCCTGTGCAGACAAGTGCCACTATTTCCTTGGCTCAGGGGACCCAAAGAACATGCCTGTCTTGAGGGCGGAGCTGATGAGGTCAGTGTATAGGGGAGAGTTTACAAAGGCAGGACAGCTTCTGGGCCGTTGGGCAGGAGGCAGGGAGCTTACTTATGATGTATTAAAGGAATGGTTTTATTATTTTTATCAGTGCACTCAGTGCCGCCGCTGCTCCTTATTCTGTCCTTATGGCATAGACACGGCAGAGATAGACCTTGCAGGAAGGCACCTCCTTAACCTTGTAGGCTGCAACATCAACTGGATGATGGAGCCTGCTGCAAACTGTTTTATGGTAGGAAACCATATAGGCATTCAGCCCCATTCATTAAAGGATATGATAGACTTCTTTGTAGATGACATAGAAGAGGTTACAGGGGTAAAGATAGAGGTGCCATTTATGAAGAAGGGGGCGGAGATATTGTTTGTTACGCCCTCAGGCGACTTTTTCGCTGACCCAGGGACATATACATTTATGGGCTATCTCATGCTCTTTCATGAGTTAGGGCTTGACTATACTATGAGTTATTATGCCGCTGAGGGCGGAAATTTTGGTTTCTTTACAGGGACAATTGAAAATGCCAAAAAGCTCAATGCAAAGATATATGCTGAGGCGAAGAGGCTTGGGGTAAAGTGGATACTTGGCGGAGAGTGCGGGCACATGTGGCGTGTGGTGCATCAGTATATGGATACGCTTACAGGTCCTGCTGATTTTCTTGAAGTTCCAAAATCTCCAATTACAGGGACAGTATTTGAAAATGCCCGTTCATCCAAGATAGTCCATATAACTGAGTTTACCGCTGACCTCATAAAACATGGAGCGATTAATCTGGATAAGAATAGAAATGCTGGTATAACTGCCACATTCCATGATTCTTGCAATCCAGCAAGGGGAATGGGGCTGTTTGATGAGCCAAGATATGTGGTGAAGAATGTTGTGCCTGAGTTTTATGATATGCCAGAGGATACGATACGAGAAAAGACATTCTGCTGCGGCAGCGGCTCAGGTCTTAATAATGACGAGTTTATGGAGATGAGGATGAGAGGGGGGCTTCCAAGGGCGAATGCAGTTAAGTATGTAAATGAGCGTTACGGGGTTAATACCCTGAGCTGCATCTGCGCTATTGACAGGGCAGTGTTGCCGCCCCTTATGGACTACTGGGTGCCTGGGGTAACAGTAACAGGCGTCCACGAATTGGTTGGAAACGCCCTTGTGATGAAGGGCGAGAAGAAGCGCACTGTCAACTTGAGACAGGAGCCCATACCAGGTATGGAGGAGGAAGAGGAAGATGTATGATTCAGGCAAAGTTATAATAGGATTAGTAATCTTTGTGGCCATTGCTACCTTCCCGTTTTGGTTTGGTATGGGCAAGGCTGCGCCTATGCCTGAGCCGCAACTTCCAAAAGGGAAGAAAGAGTGTGTGGAATCCAAAGAGTTTATGCGCTCTACTCACATGCAGCTTTTGAACGAATGGCGTGATCAGGCATTGAGAGATGGAGACCGCACTTATGTAAATCACGAGGGGAAAAAGATATGGATATCTCTTCAGAATACATGCATGAAGTGCCATGACAATAAGGAAGTATTTTGTGATAAGTGTCATATTTACGCAAACGTAAAGCCCTATTGCTGGGATTGCCATTTTATCCCGAAGGAGAGTAAGCAATGGAACTGAAAAGACGAAACTTTCTTAAAATAGTAGGAGGGACTGCCCTTGTTGGCGGGGCAGCGCTTTCTTCTTTGGCAGGAGGGGAAGAATTGGCATGGGCATCTCACCATCATGGCTCATCTGCTCATGGCGGTTCACATGAATCAGCCAGTCATGGAGAAGGCCATGAAGAGGGCATTATGCCATCTGGAACAAGGTGGGCAATGGTGATTGACATGAGAAAGTGCAGTGAGCAAAAAAACTGCACTGCATGTATTGACGCCTGTAATTTTGTCCACAATATACCTTCCTTTAAAAACCCCAAAGAAGAGATAAAGTGGATATGGAAGGATGAATATCACCATGTATTTACTGATATTTCTACCCTTGACCCATTTGTGCCGGAGAAGATAAAAAAGACGCCTTTTCTGGCGCTTTGCAATCACTGCGATAACCCGCCATGCGTCAGGGTCTGCCCGACAAAGGCGACCTTCAGACGCCCTGACGGGATAGTCGCAATGGATTATCATAGGTGCATAGGGTGTCGTTTTTGTATGGCGGCGTGTCCTTATGGTTCAAGGAGCTTTAATTGGCTGGAGCCGAGGCTTGGGTTAAAGGGCAGGAAGCTCAATTACGAATTTCCCACCCGCATGAGGGGCGTTGTTGAGAAGTGTAATTTCTGTGTGGAAAGGCTTGCGCAGGGGTTAAGGCCCGCATGCGTTGAGGCATGTAAGTGCGGCGCTATTACATTTGGCAATCTGGCTGACCCCAAGTCAGAAGTTAGGGCAGTGCTTAAGAATAATTATGCATTGAGGCGCAAGCCTCAACTTGGAACCAAACCATCTGTATTTTATATCATTTCATAAAGGTGAGGTAGCCATGATAGAAAAAGCTTTACAGGGTAGTTCAAGATATTGGACATGGGTAGGCTTCCTGCTCATCTTGATTGGGGCAGGGTTTATAAGCTATTTGTATCAGTTAAAAACAGGTCTTGGCATCACTGGCATGAGCAGGGATGTCTCATGGGGGGTATATATCGCCCAGTTTACATACCTTGTTGGTGTGGCGGCAGGGGCGGTTATGCTTGTTATCCCTGAGATACTGCACGGCTATCATCCTTATAGGCGTGTAGTAGTATTTGGAGAGTTTCTGGCAATATCTGCCGTTACTATGTGTCTTTTATTTATTGTTGTTGATATTGGTCAGCCGGCAAGGCTCTTTAATGTATTGCTCCACCCAACGCCTAATTCCATCCTGTTCTGGGATATGGTGGTGCTTAATGGGTATCTGCTTATAAATATTATTGTTGGGTACAATACCCTCTTAGCAGATAAAAAGGGCATTCCTGTGCCTAAGTGGGTCAAATTTTTTGCCTATGTGTCAATACCGTGGGCATTTAGTATCCATACGGTAACGGCATTCCTTTACTGCGGTCTTCCAGGAAGGCACGCATGGCTTACTGCCATTATGGCGCCAAGGTTTCTTGCCTCTGCGTTTGCCTCAGGTCCTGCGCTCTTGATAATCCTCCTTATGATAGTAAGGAAGGTCAGCAAGTATGACCCTGGCGAGAAGGTATTTCAATCAATTGCAAAGACCATCTGTTATGCAATGCTTGCCAACCTGTTCTTTGTTGGTCTTGAGTTCTTTACTGCATTCTACAGCAACATCCCGGGCCACATGCACGGGCTTGAATACCTGTTCTTTGGCCTTCATGGGCATGACCAGCTTGTTCCATGGATGAGGACAGCAGGGGTGCTTGGCTTCCTTGGCGTAGGTATCTTATTGGTGCCTGCATTAAGGAGAAAACTGGGTCTTTTGGCAGTTGCATGCGTCTCAATTGTGGCCTCAACATGGACTGATAAGGGTGTTGGTCTTGTAATCGGCGGCTTTGTGCCCAATCCATTTGAGAAGGTTACTGCGTACCATCCTACTGTCCCTGAGATACTGATTGCCATTGCAATATGGGCAACAGGCTTTTTGATCCTCACCCTGCTTTATAAGGTTGCAATCTCTGTAAGGGAGCAGGAGCTGACATAGCAGTAGATTGAGAAAAGCTGGTTATTAAGAGAG
>JALWQB010000104.1 GCA_026994795.1 Deltaproteobacteria bacterium | reverse complement strand
CTGTAGTATCAGTATATTGAGGCTGTCCATATCCATAGCTGTCATAGCTGTCCTGAGGCCCTTTGCACTGTCCAGCTTCATAGTCGTCTACGATTCCATCTTCATTAAAGTCGCAGTCTTTGGGGGGTTCAGGACCCATTTCCATCTCAGGACCGCCCATCTCAGGCTGAGGTCCCATGTTATGGCCATTACCAGGAATTTCTGGCTGACTTTCAGGAGGCATTTGAGGACCGAACATAGGTATCTCTACAGTAGAAACTGCCATATTTCCAATTACTTCATCATCTGCGACTATTGCAAGCATTATCACATATTCTCCCTCAGAGAGGTCGTCAATCTCATCAACCCTAATAGGGAATCCAGGTATATATACTTCTGACATGCCAAGGTCACTAAAATTAAAATCGCTCACGTATGGCTTAGGTTCTGTTGTAATTCCACTTACATCCATAAAACTTGCCCCTAAAAGAAGCTTTGTAAGGTCAATATAAATATAATATGTCTCTCCAGTTTTTGTAGATTTTAATACCATATATACATCTACAGGAGGCATTGTTGGCGGAAAGTTAGAAAACTGCATATCTGCAAATAACATATCCTGTCCTTCATCAAAAAAACCATAGACAGACACAAGGGGCGATGGGATATCCCAATCTATTGAAAAAGCCCTTTGCGTAATACAAAATGTTAAAATAAAAGAAAGAGAAATTGCCATTAGACTTGAATACATTCGTCTCATAATAAAAATTCTCCTTTTTAAAAATTTTTTATTGCATATATGATTATACTGATTTTTTAAAGGAAGTAAATACCTAATTTTCTATTATGCAAAAATTTTTGTAAGGCCTTTTATTATCACCTTAACGGGACGTCCTAAGAGGGGATTTAGGGTTGTAATAGGAAGGTTATATGATTTTATTAATTGTATGGCCTTTTTTCTGAACATAATATCTTGTTTTATAACAGTATTAAGAGATGAATATTCTTTTTCTATCAATAACTGCTTAATATGTCCAAGAGAAAAAAGATTGTCGTAATCTATAAATAATTTTAATAGTTTTCCGTCAAATATATCTTTTCTTGTTAATAAATTTTTAAGAAAAATATTAATAACTTCCTCTGGCGCCCAACATTTTAGTAGCTTACATTCTAATGGCCTATGTTCATATATTAAGCAACTGCTTGTAGTCTTATCAAAGAATATGCACGTATAATCGTCTTTTTTATTACCCCTTATCTTTATCAAATCAGACGGCAGTTCTATTAATTGACCTGTTTCAGGGTTATAGGCGATCTCTCCTTTTCTAAAAGTTATAAGATTGTCTATACTGACATAGGTTTTTATGATATGTTTATCTTCAATATGGAGGGCAGGGCCGCCTTTTTGGCAACAGGTACCGCACCGTTTACAAAACAATAATTTATTACTCGCAAAGGAAGCATTCATGTCAAACTATAATAAAAGGCTATTGCATTTTTTCAATAAGTTAAATAAGGTTTATGAAGAGGCAGATAATGCCTTTAGGGCAATTTTTAACAGGCACAGATCTGAGGTAAAGTGTAAAAAAGGGTGTTATGACTGTTGTTATGCAGTATTTGATGTCTCTTTAATAGAGGGACTTTTTATAAGGCATTTATTTGAACTATCTCATAAAAAGATCAAAAAACAGATACGAAAAAATGCACAAAGGACAATAAAGGAATATGAAGGGGCATATATCAGTCTGCAAAATGAAGGAACTGACCCTTCAATGCTCAGGATAAAGTGCCCCTTACTTTCTGCTGACTATGAATGCCTTTTATATAAGGCCCGTCCAATTAACTGCAGGACATACGGCGTGCCGACTATGTTTAAGGGAAGCTCTCATGTATGCTTTAAAAGCGGGTTTAAAATGGGGCAGAGTTATACTACATTAAATTTAGAGGCCATTCATAATAGGCTGATGCAGCTATCTTTAGAACTCAAAGGGACGCCCTTGGGCCTAAAGCGATATCCGATTCCTCATGTTATATTGCTTAAAATTTAATTTTATCAGATACAGTCAATAGCCTCTGTTCGGAATAATAGAGATAATGACATGACGACCCTCGCTAAATCACGGGATTACATCCTCTCATAGGTTCATCGGTCTGTCATGTCATGTTTTACATTAAAAATACTACCATCTTTTACAATAATATCTTAAGATGGAACCTCCATATAACATACAAGGTTTCAATGGAATACACTATTATTCCCCCTGCCAATAGCGCTGCATCTTGGCTTGTTTTTTAACAGCTAAGAGGAAAGAAGTTCGAAAATGCTACAGAATAAACAGTATGCCGTCAATGGATAACTCGCCATTTCTTTTGAAAATTGCTTGATGACCTTAAACATCCACTACACACTGGGCGATAAATAATCCATTTTCTCCCCTTTTGACAATGGCCTCACAAAATGTTGCGCCTTTTACCTCAATGCCAATCATGCTGTCAATGGGTTTTTCGCCTCGTGCAGTTCCCTCTATTGAAAATGTCTTTGTGTCAATTGTGGCGTCAAAAGCCGAAAATATCAGGCCATTGATATCCGCTTTTGCCAACAGGGCATTAAGATATGCCACAAACAAGGCAGTAAGGTCAAAAGAACCGGTATTGATACGTACTTCTTTTACTGGCCTAATATCTTTAATGTCTTCAACCATAATTGAAAACATCGCCTTTGCCCCATTTATAAATGCCTCTTCAAGGCATAACCCTATCCCCCTTATGCCTATATCTGCCCCATGCTCAAAGGTTGAGATAAAAGATTGTATCGTCATTACCACCTCTTTATTCGCTTAAAATTCATTTTTGTCCCCTTTTGCCGTGCAGGATAGGTAACTCTTGTATAATAAGTTTTTTTAAGGCAATGAGCTTTTTTGTTATTGCAGGCTCCAGCTTCCAAGGCCAAGAAGCTCTATAGTGAATGTGAGCCTTGTCTCTCCCCTGTCTTTTAACATTGCCATGTTTAGCGCCCAACAGCCTGAGATATAATGCAGGCCGTACTCCGTTGAAAAGTCCTGCTGCTGTTCAAAGCTCTTTCTGAGCCCGTAGGTCCCTGTAAGCCTTTCTGATATTTTGCCTGATAGGTTTACATTTAATTCATTAAGGTTCATTATCTTGTTGTATCTATAGGATAGGTCATAGGATGAAAATTTCCAGATGCCCCCGCTCGTCCATAAATTGTAAGATGTAAATCCATCCCCATACAGGTTATAAGTTGTGTCATAACGCAAAAAAGAGCCTCCTAAATAGAATTCAACCTCTCCATATAGGTCGGAAAATTTGCGGCCATTATAGAAACCTTCATCCTCCATAGCATATGTTTGCGATAGCTTGAACCTCATAATATCGTGATAACTATGTTCATTGTCCATTCCGTATAGTTTTTGCGTCAAAAAGGATAGAAGTTCAAAAGTTATTTGATTCTCACGAGAGAATGCGTCATATTCATCAATAATTGGGCTGTATCGTTTTGATGAATCAGGCCGATAAGAATAGATGAAGCGAGGCCTTATTGTGTGCATTATATTATCTTCTGCGCCAAATCCCCTTTCAAGCGTAGAGGATATGTCAATGTTGAACCTTGAAGACAGGTCATTAGTGGTGGTATATGCCCCGCCCTCAATCCTATAGAGCCTATCTTCAACGGACATGTTCGTGGTAATATCCATATACGGCATTGCCGCTACTGGGATATGGAGCATGGGAGAGGCAAAGAGCCTTTCTTCTTTGAGCCCTCGCTCCCTCCAATAATTTACATAAGATGCGTCATATGAAAGGTATATAGGGGAGCCGCTATCCCATAACTTCCAGATGGGCCTTTGAAGGCCCTTTGTCTGAATGAGCGGGATGGTGTGTATGGTCTTATCCTGTTCCCCCGGCGCCCTGTTGTCATTATATCTTGCCTCAATCCCCCAGAAATCATCAGTCCCTTCCCTCATTGCCTGCGCATAAGATGACCTGATGGGGTCAGTATCGTCAGCCAGAAACCTTTTAAAGAACTTCATAAATGTATTTTCAGTCTTTAAATAGCCCATAGGCCCATAGTCAAATTCCTGTAAGTAGTCCATATCGCTTATAAGGTCTAAATCGACATTGCCATTAAAGCCAAAGGGGAGCTTTTGATCTGCCTTTGCCCTGAGCCACCAACGCTTTTCGTTTTTTCGCGACAGGCCATCGTGGTTAAAGTCATTGTCTTCTTTTGTATCTATTAAAAAATTATATCTCACTATCCCCTTTGATGCCTCTGACATAACATACCTGAGCTCTATCCCCTGCATCCATCCACGCGTTATCATCGGGTTCTGATAAAATGTCATGTCAATGCTGTCATTTATGACCAGATAATATGGTATGTTTATATCAAACCCATTTCTCTTAGAGGTTGAAATGGTCGGGATGAGAAACCCGCTCTTTTTGTATTTATTAAGGGGGGCCTTGAGCCACGGGGTGTAAATTATTGGAAGCTTAGATATATTAAAGGTGCTGTCCCATGCCGTTACCATGCCGTCGCTTTCTACCCTCAACCTCTTGCATCTAAAACTCCATGCCCTGCTGTCAGGGGAACAGGTGCTGATTATTGCCCTGTCTGCCTCATATTCCTGGACCCCAAGCCTCCTTAGCTCCTTTGCCTCTATATGAAGCTGATTTTTCTTTATAAATAATTTGGCATCCCTTATCTCGCCAATCCCCTTTTTTATATTAAACTGTGCCTCACTCCCATAAAGGATGTCTTCTCCCATTACGATAAACACTTCACCATATGCCCTTGCGTCCCCTGTCTTTGTGTTAAGCGCTATTCTGCGGCCATTTATGGATATATTCTTCCCCTTAATCAGGACATCACCCTCGCCGAGCGCCACCTTTGAGCCTTGATAAAAGGTCAACTTGTCAGCCTCAATCTTCCATCGCTCCGCATGTGAAAGCGGAGCGATAAAGAGAAAAAAACATATAATTATAGAGGTAATGACATAGTGTATAGAAATATACATTTTATTCGTTTTATCCCCTTTTGCTGTTAAGGTCTTAGGCCTTATTAAATGCTGCCTATAATTAATACCCTTTTATCATTTGTTATTGGAAGAGATGTCTCTATAATAGATATTTTTTTTATATTATCTATCTTAAGTTCGTTATTAACATTATAAACGCTGCCTAAAATATTTGGCTTATCTTTTGCCTCCGTCTCTTCAATCTCTTTTATGTATGCTGGCCCTTTCATCAAGATAAACATGCCATCTGGCGACAAGAGAGGGATAGAAAGCCTTGTCATAAGGTTTATGTCTCCTACCGCCCTTGACACAACAATGTTAAACTGTCTTAACACCCCATTATTATTGGTGGAAAGCCTCTGGTGAACAGCGGTTATGCCTTTTAAGCCTAACCTTGCTATAATATAGTGGAGAAAAGATACCTTTTTTCTCCTTGCGTCTATGAGCGTGATGTCAATCTCTGGCATGAGAATTTTCAATATAATCCCCGGAATACCAGCGCCGCTTCCTATATCTGCAAGGCGTAAGTGCTTTTTATGGGGTATGTAAGGCAAGAGGGTTAAAGTATCTCCAATATGCTTTAAAATTGCCTCCTTAATCCCTGTTATACCAGTTATATTTATGTTTTTTGACCATAAAAGCATCTCATGGATGTAATCTTTAAGCTGTCTTATTTGCAGGTCAGTGCAGTCAATATCTCCATAATATTCATGGCAATATCCATTTAATAACCTTTTTATCAATTTTTCCGATGAGCTCTCATCAATATTTGTCCGCTTTTGAAGGGTATAATCAGGGATAATTTTCATATATCGGCCTATTCTACCGTAACGCTCTTAGCCAAGTTTCTTGGCTGGTCAACATCGCATCCTCTTTCAACCGCTATCTCGTATGCAATAAGCTGCAATGGGACAGTGTATAAAAAGGGCAGGACGTCATCGTCTTCAGGGTGGGGGACATTTATAACATATTGAGCAAGTGATTGCAGGGCATCATCTTGTTTATCGCCGATAGCGATAATTATGCCCTGTCTTGAACGAACTTCTTCTATATTGCTTATTATCTTTTCATATACATGGTCTTTTGGAGCAAGGCATACTACAGGCATATCTTTGTCTATGAGCGCAATCGGCCCATGCTTCATCTCCCCTGCTGCATAGCCTTCTGCATGGATGTATGATATCTCCTTTAGCTTCAGCGCCCCTTCAAGCGCTACAGGATACTGAAGCCCCCTTCCTATGTATAGAAAATTAGAATGCCGTGAAAATATTTGAGAAAGCCCCTTTGCCTCCTGCTGCCATATCTTAAGGCGGTTCTCTATAAGCCCTGGGACTGACAAAAGCGTCATTATCTTTTGACTGACCGCTTTCCTTGAGAGCCTTCCCCTTTTTTCTCCAAGAGATAGGCCGAGGAGATAAAGGGCGGTCAACTGGCTTGTAAATGCCTTTGTTGAGGCAACCCCTATCTCAGGCCCTGCATGGGTGTATATTGTGCCGTCTGCCTCTCTTGTCATAGTGCTCCCTACTACATTGCATATAGCGACAGATGGGCTTTTTAGCTCCTTTGCAATCCTAAGTCCTGCAAGGGTATCTGCTGTCTCACCTGATTGAGATATTGGTATGGTAAGCCATTTATCAGTTAATAAGAGTTCTCTGTATCTGAATTCAGAGGCAAGGTCAACATGAACAGGCAGCCCTGTCCATTTTTCAAACCAGTATTTTGCTATAAGGGCCGCATGCCATGATGTGCCGCATGCTATGAAATTGATTGCCTCTATTCTTTTTATAAGGTCTTCAAGAAATTCAAGCCCCTTTTCAAACAGCACCCTGCCGTCTTCCATCAATATCCTGCCGCCAATGGTGTTGCTTATGGCCTGAGGCTGTTCATATATCTCCTTCAGCATAAAGTGACGATATCCGCCCTTTTCAGCCATTGATGCATCCCAATTGATTATATGGGGCTCTTTCTCTATCTTGTCCCCGTCAGGCAGGCTATATACCTGAATTTTGCCCCTTTTAAGCTCTGCCATCTCCATATCATCCAGAAATATCAGCTTGTTAGTATAGGGCAGGATTGGCGGGATGTCAGATGCGATAAAGGTCTCATCTATAGTTGTCCCTATAACAAGGGGGCTCTGTCTCCTTGCCGCAACAATGGTGTCAGGCTCTTTTGTCCAGATTACCCCAAGGGCATAGGCGCCCTTTACCTGTTTGAGGGCATCTATCAAGGCGTCTTTAAGAGAGTCGTTTACTCTTTTATAAAGGGCATCTTCAATAAGGTGCGCAAGCACCTCTGTATCGGTATCTGAAAGGAATTTATGTCCCTTTCGTTCAAGTTCACTCTTTAAGGAATAATAGTTTTCAATTATCCCATTATGGACAACTACAATCTCTTTTCTGCAGTCCATGTGTGGATGTGCATTGGCCTCTGACGGCTCTCCGTGCGTCGCCCACCTTGTGTGACCAAGACCAATAAATGTCCTCTTGTCCCTTACGCCATCAAGCAGCCTGTCAAGGGCGGCAAGTTTCCCTTTTGCCCTTATTATAGAAAGCCCTTTATTTTCCTCTATCCATGCTATGCCAGCGCTGTCATAACCCCTGTATTCCAAACGCTTAAGCCCTTCCATTAATACTGGAATAGATGGCCTTGGACCAATATATCCAACAATTCCACACATAATCTATTTTTACTCCTTTTATTTTTTAGATTTTTGTTATTTTCTCCCATTATAAATTATTTTTTATCCATAATCTTTTAATATCTTATCCCTTTTCCTCTCACCTATTCGTTTATCTTCTTAAGCTCAAATTCAAAACCAAGTTGATGTTTTTTGGAAAAGTTACAGTTCTGGCAGGCAGGGACAAGGTTGGATTTAACGCTTCTGCCTCCGCGAGATATAGGCACTATGTGGTCCATTGTAAGAACAGAAGGGGGGAATTTCCTTCCGCAATAATAGCATCTCCCTTGAGAGAGTTTTCTCTGCCACCATTTAGTTTTTTTAAGCTCTTTTGCCTTTTGCCTCTCCCTTTTCAGAAATTCATCATCCATGTAAAAGGGGGAAAATACCTCTTCTTTTACCTTCATATTTTAACTATTCTTTAAACATAGAAGAATTTCATGGGCAAACCGTCAATTGCAGGATTTAGGTAGAGGTAATTTTTATGGCAACTTCCACTAAAACTACAAGCCAATGCTCTGACGGTCTAACTTAATGAGATTAAATCCCAACTTGCCTTTTAAAATTCTCAGTCCCTATTCTCTTTATTATATGCTCAAGGCGGGCTTTCTTTTTGACATTATCATTAAACACCTTTATAATGCGCTCTAATAGCGCTGCCGCCTCTTCATTTGTTACAACTTTGGCCATCTCTTCCCCCAGCTTTGCCCTTGCGCCTCCATGTCCGCCTATAAACACCTTCCACCCGCTCCTTACGCCAACAAAGCCCACATCCATTATGTTTGCCCATGAGCAACATGCAGGGCAGCCTGACACTGCTACCTTGAGCTTTGGCGCTATTGGGACGCGAGAGAGTTTGTCATAGAGATAGTTAGCAAGTGAAAATGTATCCTGCATTGCAAGTTTGCAGTATGGCCTTCCAACGCATACCCTTGGCTGGGAGATATCCCTTTGTTTCCTTACATAAATACCGGCGCCCTCAAGGCGCATTAATACATCCTTTGCCTTCTCCATATTGAGCCCGAGCAACATGATTTTCTGGGCAGTCGTAACATGGACAAGGCACTTATGCTCCCTTGCAATCTGAGCCAGTAACTCAAGGGCATCAGGCGAGAGACATGCCCCATTTGGTATCTCAAATGAGATCATAAAACTCCCATCCTTTTGCGGCGCAATGCCGGCAGGGATTGTATTTGGTTCCATATCCTTATAAGCCTCCTTCGCTTGATAATCATAAGCCTCTTATCTTTTTTATGGTTTTTGTAAATTTTTATGACATTATATCTTAAAATGTTCACCAAACTTGAGGGCAATGACCTCAGTTGTGATATTAAGGCCTTTAAGGTTTTCCATAAATTCTTCCACCGTTCCGCTAAGCGCTGGGAATGAGCCATAGTGCATCGGGATAACATACTGCGGCATCAGCAATTTTGTGGCATAGGCAGCCTTTTTGGGGCCCATCACATAGTGGTCTCCTATTGGGAGCATGACGATTTCAGGGTTATAAAGCTCCTTAATAAAGGCCATATCGCCAAAGAGATCTGTATCTCCTGCATGATATATGGTGGTATTGTCTTCAAGCCTTATTACAAAGCCTGCTGCATCTCCTCCATATATTATCTTATTGCCTTCTTGAATGCTTGAGCTATGGACAGCAGGCGTCATTGTTATGGATATGCCCTTTGTAACATAGGTGCCGCCTATATTCATGCCAGTGGCATTAGGGACCCCGCTTGATAAAAGATATTGTTGTATCTCATGTATTGCCACCACTTCAGTGTTGGGAGATGAGGCGAGCTGCCTTGCATTGCCAAAATGGTCGCCATGAGCATGGGTTATAAGAAGCAGGTCCGGGGGTTGAGGGAGTCTTACCCTTGTATCTGCCTGCGGGTTATCCAGCCATGGGTCAATCAATATAGTCCGTTTTTGAGATGTCTCTATTAAAAAGGCAGAATGTCCTAAAAAGACAATTTTATTCTTAGATATGTCAGTATCAGCCATAACAGATATTCCTCCTCTTATATGTTTTTTGTGTTTTGAGGCGATTATTTTTTAGCTTTTAATCACCTTTTCCATAAAGTTAAGGCTATTTAAGTGGCATATTGCCACTGCAAGGGCATCAGATGCATCCATTGGGGGCCCTTTCGCTATGCCCAGAAACCTCTTTACCATCTCCTTTACCTGATGTTTATCCGCCATGCCATAACCAACAGTCGCCTTTTTGACTTCAAGGGGGCTGTATTCATATATTGAGATCCCATAAATCCTCGGCGCTAAAAGCGCTATGCCCCTTACATGGCCAAGGATAAGGCTTGTCTTTGGGTTTTTTGAATAAAAGACTGTTTCTACAGCGCAGGTTGTTGGATTATTGAGTTTTATGACCTCCTTAAGCCCTTCAAATATTATAAAAAGCCTTTCAGCCATGGGAAGAGCTGCCTTTGTCCTTATAACGCCAAAATCAATCAGTGAAAAATTATTGCCAGCCCCCTTAATAATGCCAAAGCCTGTTGCATTTATCCCCGGGTCAATCCCTATTACAATATTACCATGAGGGTTAAGGGTATCATTATTAACCATATTATTGCCGATATATTATCCAATGGCCTGAAGCACGCTGTCAGGGATGTCAAAATTGGCATATACATTCTGGACATCATCATTGTCATCAAGGGCATCCATAAGCCTTAACACCTTTTCCGCAGTGTGCTTATCAGCGATTTCAACAGTATTTTGCGCCGCCATCTCAACCTTTGCCTCTATATAGTCTATTTTAGCATTTTTAATGGCGTCTTTTACCCCCTCAAGCGTCTGAGGGTCAGTATATACCGCCCATGTATCGTCCTGATCAACTATGTCTTCCGCCCCTGCCTCAAGAGTTGCCTCCATCAGCGTGTCTTCATCAACCATATCCTTTGACACTAATATAAGCCCCTTTTTCTCAAACATCCACGCAACGCTCCCTGGCTCACCGAGGCTTCCCCCATGTTTTGAAAATATGTGCCTCAGGTCAGCAACAGTCCTCTGACGATTGTCAGTCATTGCCTGCACCAGTATAGCCACCCCAGAAGGGCCATAGCCCTCATAGATTATCTCTTCATAAGAGACGCCTTCAAGCTCGCCTGTGCCCTTTTTTATCGCCCTTTCAATATTATCCTTTGGCATATTGGCGTTTTTGGCAGCATCTATCGCCGCCCTTAGCCTCGGGTTTCCAGCAGGGTCGCCGCCGCCCATCCTCGCGGCAACCATTATCTCCCTTATGAGCTTTGTAAACAGCTTGCCCCGTTTTGCGTCCTGAGCGCTCTTTTTGTGTTTTATCTGGCTCCATTTAGAATGTCCTGCCATAAAAATACTCCTTTTTATATTATTCCTTTAGCTCAGTCTAAAATGGGATATACTCCTCTTTCATTGCCTCAGATTCCATCTTAATCTTGTCTATTTGCCTGTTATAGAAGTCTATAACTTCTCTTCGTGAAATCATGCCAAGAAATTCCCCTGGGTCACTATCGCTTACAACAGGGATTTGGTCTATATTCCTTATTGTAAATTTTTTCAATACCGTATTTACGTCTTCTGAAGGGGTGGCCTTTATGACATCAACCCTTGCGACATCCTTCATTATAATAATATCTCCCAGCGTATCATTAAAGAGGTATTCCCTTATGTCATTTATTGAAAATATCCCCGAGAGCTTTCCCTCTTTATTTACTACAGGGAAATAGTGCTGATCAGTCCTGTAAAAGAAGTTGCAAAACTGGGTAAAATTCATGTCTTCAGGTATTACCGCATATACCTTTTGCGGGTCATATATATCCTTTACAAGTATGTCTTCAAGTATATTTGTCAAAAATTCACCCCTGTGGGCAGGGGAGGCCACCTTATTAGGCTCCTGGGCCCTGTAAAGATTCCACTTTCTGCACATAAAAAAGCACAGGCTGCATACAAGCATACTTGGAAGCAGCAGGTGATAAGAGCTTGTTATCTCGCTTACTGCAATTATGGCTGTTATGGGCACATTTGAGCTTCCCGCGAGAAACCCTGCCATGCCGACTATAACAAAGGGGGCGGATTCAGTGACTATTGAAGGCATTATATGGTTAAATAGCATGCCTATTGCGCCGCCTACGCAGCCTCCTATGACAACGCTTGGCCCAAAAAGCCCCCCGCTTCCGCCTGAGCCAATGGAAAATGATGTTGCAAGTATCTTTCCTATGGCAATCAAAATCAGCATGTTAAGCGCAATGTTGTGATTAAGGGCATCCTGTATAACGCCATAGCTAAACCCCAAGACCTCTGGCATATAAAGGGCTATTAAGGCGGTTATCAACCCTCCAATCGCTGGCTTAAGCCACATTGGCGCTGTCTTAATCCCCAAAAAAAGGTCATGCAGCCCCCAGAATATCTTTACAAACGCAAAGACAAAGGGGACAAGCGCAAAGGCAAGTATGGTATAAGGGCCAAGCTCAAGCGCGTTTCTGAATGGAAAGTCCTCTGCATGAAAGAGGCTTCCCCAGCCGAATATCGTGCAAAAAAGGCTGTATCCAACTACTGAGGCTATGGCGGTTGGTATAATGACCTCTGCCTCAAACTCCGACTCTCTGTAAAGCACCTCAGAGGCAAACAGGGCGCCAGTAAGCGGGGCTCTGAATATGCTTCCAATGCCGGCGCCAAGCCCGGCTGCCATGAGTATCCTTATCTCCCTCGGGCTTAAATTAAGGCGCTGGGCAAGCGTTGAGCCAATGCCGGCGCCAATTTGACATATCGGCCCCTCGCTTCCGCCTGAGCCGCCTGTCCCAAGCGTAAAGAATGACGCAATGGTCTTTATGACAGGAACTTTTATATTAATCCTTCCGTCTTTTCTATGATATGCGTTTATGGCGGCATCAGTGCCGTGGCCCCCTGCCTCAGGACAGAATATGGCGACTAACGCCCCGCTTATAAGCCCTCCTAATGTTGGCACTATAAAGAGCATAAGGGGAGAAAACGCCTTTTGAGGAAGCTCTATAAGAGGGTGATCTCCTGCTGGATGAGGCAGATTAAGGCCAATTATGTATTTTAAAAAGACTGTATGACCTATATTAAGCATTATATGAAGTACAATTGCGCCGCATCCTGCCAAAAGCCCAGTAATAATGCAGAGCATAAACCACTTGCCTGCCTTTTGCGCAGGATTAATAAGGGTTATATTATTAAGCTTCATGTCCTGAATTATGACCTTGTCTCATAAAGTTATGGCCTTCTCTAATAGGCCATTTATGACATTATAGTCAACTTAGCTATGTTTGTGTTAAGGGTCTTTTCGCCAAAACCATCAAATATGACCCTAATTTTATTATCCTTAAAAACAGAAGAAATTATGCCTTTTCCAAATATATTGTGTCTTACTGTCATGCCAACCCTGTATTGACCATCTTCTATGCCGTTATCATAATTTTTACTCTCCCTTTCCCTGTTGGCATCTCTGTTGTGACGAGGCTCTACAATTTCTATTAAGCCCTCTGGTATCTCTTCAAGAAAGCGAGAGACAGGGCTATGGATTGTCCTGCCCCCTGAGATATTTATAAATAATGGACAGGCAAAAAACAGCCTGTCCTTCGCCCTTGTAGATGCCACATAAAATAAGCGTCTTTCTTCTTCAAT
The DNA here is from genome assembly GCA_026994795.1 of Deltaproteobacteria bacterium. Lineage (GTDB taxonomy): Bacteria > Desulfobacterota > Dissulfuribacteria > Dissulfuribacterales > Dissulfuribacteraceae > JALWQB01. The sequence goes on along the minus strand of JALWQB010000104.1, from coordinate 8,722 downwards.
ATCGTTATTGTTTATTGCTAATTGAGAAGGAAACCTGCCATCTGCAAGGGATAATATAAAGACGATTTTCCATTCAAGGCCCTTTGCGGAATGCACAGTGCTGAGAATAATCTTATCGGTATCAATGTTCTGGCCATCCTCTAATGGCTCAAGCACAATCTCTGCAAGGAAATCTTCTATGGTTTGGAATTGCCTTGCAATCTCTATAAGGGTATAAAGCTCTTCCATTCTCTTAGGATAGTCATCAAAGTATCTTGTCTCAAGGTATGGCTTATATATCTTTAATATGGCATTTAAAAGTCTTACATTGTCTATAGGCTTTTCTACGCCGCTTATGTTATTATTAGCATATTGGTTCTCGCTTATTTCAATAAGATCGCTTATCATCTTATCGACCTCTGCTTTCCATCTTGCCCTTGACTTAAATTTGATGATTGAAGAGAGCAGCAGATATGGAGGCAGCTCCTGGTGAGATAGGGCTTGAGAGGATGAGCCATGAGGCAGGGACTCAGGCTGAGAAGCAGAGCTATCTGATGATACCTGAGATTTTTGCATGGAAGAAAGCCCCTTTATCATTGCCTCATACAGCCTTTCAACGCCCTTTTGCCCGAGACCGGGGATAAGGGTTAATACCCTTATAAGGCTTATTCTGTCAAGCGGATTTGTGAGGATACGAACAAATGATAGAAAATCCTTTATGTGAGCGCCTTCAAAGAGCTTTAACCCGCCCCTTTTTATGTATTGTATTCCTATTCGTGCAAGCTGTCCCTCAAGATGAAAGGAATGAAAACTTGCCCTGAATAATACGGCAATCTCGCATGGCGGAATGCCTTCATCAATAAATTCCTTTATCTTACTGGCAACAAGTAATGCCTGCTCCTCCTCATCAATCGCCTTTAATACAACAGGTCTTACGCCGCCCTCCCTTACTGCGATAAGCCTTTTTTCAAACTTTTCTTTTGCATTGGCTATTATTGCATTGGTGCAGTCAAGGTTGGGCTGATGGGTCCTGTAATTTCTTATAAGCCTTATCACCTTTGTCCCAGGGAATATTTCAGGGAACAAGAGTATATTCCTGAAGTCCGCGCCCCTGAAGGAGTAGATGCTTTGAGAATCATCTCCTACTGCCATTACATTGTCATGGGTATATGCCATGAGCCTTATAATCTGCGCCTGTGCGGGATTTGTGTCCTGATATTCATCTACCATAATATATTGAAACCTGTTTGAGACCCTCTCCCTTACATCAGGATAATTTTCCAGTAATTTTTGCCAGTTAATTAAAAGGTCATCATAATCCATTAATCCCTGCTCTTTTTTATAAATCGTATATTGTCTAAAGATTTCGTCAAATGTTGGTATAATATCAACAAAATGGGGATATTCCTGAAGGATAATCGTCTCTGTATCTTTCTCACAATTCACTCTCTTTGAATATATGGATGCAAGGGTGGCCTTTTTGGGGGCTGGTTTTCCTCTCGCGCCTTTAAGGCCATTTTCTTTGGCAATAAGGTTGAGGATATCTTCAATGTCTTGTCTGTCAAGAACAGTGAAGTTTGGCGGGTATCCTAATAATTCTCCGTAGATTTTGAGCTGCATATAGCAGAATGAGTGAAATGTTCCTCCATATATGCGACCGCAACTATCACCCACAAGCTTGGATGAACGCCTTAACATCTCCCATGCCGCCTTTCTCGTAAAGGTAAGAAGCAGGATGCCGTCTGGCGGTATGCCTATTTCAATAAGCCTTGCGAGCCTGAAGACAATTGTGCGCGTCTTGCCGCTTCCAGCCCCTGCTATTATAAGAAGAGGCCCTTCTATGGAGTTTACAGCCTCTTTTTGCTCTTCATTTAATAAGGAATCATAGTCAATCTGTTTCATTTGCTTGAAATTCATTTTTGTCCCCTTTTGCCGTGCAGGATTTAGGTAATATTATTTCTTGCTAATATAGTTGCTTATATTAGATTTGATTTTATAATCTTATATTAGAAATGGCAAGCAGGTTATATAATTTATTTTTAGATTATAATAAAAAATATTACATAATTTAACGCAATTATGTATAATTATTTTAATTTTTATAAAAAAATCAATAGAGAGTCTCTTTATTTGTTTATTATCTTGTTGTTTGGGCTTGTGCTAAGGGTCTATTCAATGCGGGCGAATCCTGTCATAAACGTTGATGGCATCCTTTATATTGAGCAGGCCAAGGCAATTTGGGATGGCAGGTTTAATGATATATTGACATGTTATCACTATCCCAATTTATATAGTTTGCTTGTGGCATTATTATATCCGATAACTGGCGACTGGATAGTAACAGGAAGGTCAATCTCTCTACTGTCATGGGTGGCGGCAACATATTATTCATGGAAGATAGCAAGGCTTACAGGATTAGAGACCCCTGTCTTGCTCCTTGCCTTTATATATGTGGTATCTGTCCCTGATCTTGTCTTATACTCTTATGGGGCGCTGCGTGACCCTATCTCATGGGCATTTTGCATGGCAGCGATGTATTATCTCATTGATTTTTTTAGGGATAAAGAAAAATTATCACAACTTATGAAGGCAGAGGCTGCGTTTTTAGGGGCATCTTTTGCCAGATATGAGTATATGGCATTTGTCTTTATATCCGGCTTATTTTATTTATACAATGCCATTGAAAGAAAGGCATTGAGACATTTGTTTTTTATATCTTTTGTTATAATATCAATTAGTTTTATGGTTATATTAAATTATGAGCCTGTTATGCTATATATTATTGGGCCAATTAAGGATAAATTGTCAATTAAATTGGCCTCTTATGTTTTGTTAAGGGACAGCCTGAGAGACCTTGCGACGATGAACGAGATAGGTCAACTTGTAGCAAATCACTATTTTTTTGATGAGATAAGGAATCTTTTATGGTGGAATGCCATTGGGCTTTTAGTAAAAAAACTCTTTGATACGTTAAGGCCGGCAGGGTTTATATTTTTTATTCTGGGTATCTTATATTTTATAAAAAGAGATATGGAGAGAAATGGGAAAATTTTTTTAGATAAATACAATAAGACAGCATTTAATATACCTTTAATTTTTATATTGGTAATATTGATAATCTTTTATGGTCAGGCCATTTTTTTATGGGCAATTACAAAGAGGCATATATGCATATTGCTCTTTTTGGCCATTTCATTTATTGCTGCTGGCATAAGATATCTTTATATCCTTATAGTTGAGAAGGCAGGGGCAAGCAAGGCTTACGCCTTAGCTTTTATTCTGTTATTTATAGCGTTATCTACTGTCCCATCAGATTTAAACAGATGTAAGAGGGCCTCAAAAGTTGAGCTGATGGAGATAGGAAAGGAGATTGCAAGTCTTGATATGTTTTATATGGGAGGGGAAGGCAGACGCTCTGGCCCAATAAGGATTGCTGGCAGCATAAAAAGGATAAACCTTATAAATTTTTATGCAAATCTTGATAAAAATGGCAATACCTGTTTTGATAAGGCCCTTTATATTGATGGCGATGAGAGGGAAAGGCAGAGAAAGGCGGCCTCAGTTTCGTTTGATTATTATCTATGGGATAAAAAAAACGGGCCAGAGGATATATTGTTGAGAACTGCCCATTACGGGCTTAAAAAGGTGTCAGAGTTCAGGTCTGATAGATATGGCAGATTAATTTTATTTAAGAGGCTGTAGGGTAGAGGGGGTAGCGGGTATATATCTTGCGGATATTTTTATAAGAATGAGTTAGGCCAGTTTCAGCATCCTCTACCCCCTTTACAACATCTATCCCCTCTACCTCTTATTTATACTTGCGGGAATTATTGCTTCTGTGTAGCATCGTGCCTTATGAAGTTTAAGGTAGTTGCCATCTCAAATCAAAAAGGCGGTGTGGGAAAGACTACTACTGCCATAAATATCGCTGCTTCAGTGGCAAGACTGGGGCAAAAGACGATTTTAATTGATTGCGACCCGCAGGCAAATGCTACAAGCGGGCTTGGTATAGCTAACTCGTCTGATGGCGCAAACCTGTATCAGATACTTACCGGGATAAGGGATATTAACGAGGCTATAGCGGGGAGCTCGATTGAGAATCTGTATGTTATTTCTGCCTCTACTGACCTTGCGGGCCTTGAGGCAGAGCAATCCATTCAGGGAAAGGGGACAAGGAATTTTTTGTTAAAACACGCTGTTAATAGACTTAATAGAGATATTGACTTTATATTTATAGACTGTCCCCCATCTCTTGGCCTCCTTACAGTTAATGCCTTGGCGGCATCAAGCTCTGTGCTTATACCGCTTCAGTGTGAATATTATGCCCTTGAGGGTCTTAGCCTCTTGATACAGACCATCAGGAGGGTCAAAAGTGTCCTTAACCCAATGCTTCATATTGAGGGGATTGTCCTTACGATGTTTGACCAGAGGACAAGGCTGTCTTATCAGGTGGCTAATGAGGTCAAGAGACATTTTAGACAAATTGTGTATCATACTGTAATTCCAAGAAATATAAAATTAAGCGAGGCCCCGAGCCATGGGAGTCCCATTATCTCTTATGCCCCGTCTTCCAAGGGTGGAGAGGCATATATGAGGCTTGCAAGGGAATTTTTAAAGAAACAGGGGGTGAGTATGCGATGAAGGCAAAAGGGCCGCTTGGAAGGGGTTTAGATGCCCTTATAAGCGAGGAAGAAATATTTGAGGCAAGCTCGTCAGGTTTTTTTATGTGTCCTATTGAAAGGCTGTCTGCCAATCCCCGTCAGCCAAGGCGGGATATTGATGAGGCTTCCTTAAAGGGGCTTGCAGATTCAATCAGGGAGAAGGGCATTTTACAGCCGCTTATAGTGAGAAAGGTTGATATAGATGAAAGGGGAGGGGTAGAGAAAGGTGGAGATAGGATTAGGAGAGGCGTTGATGTTGAGGATAAGGGCGGGGGGCTTGAGCTTGATACCCTCACGGGTGAGGCCGCCTATGAGATAATAGCAGGAGAGAGGCGTTTTAGGGCGGCGCTGCTTGCGGGCATTAAGACAGTGCCTGTTGTGATTAAGGATGTGAGCCCTGAGGAGGTGCTTGAGCTTGCGCTTATAGAGAATATTCAGCGCCAGGACCTTACGCCAATAGAAGAGGCGCTGGCATATAAGAGGCTTATTGAAGATTATAAGCTTACGCATACAGAGCTTTCACGCCGTATAGGAAGGGATCGGTCAACTATTACTAATAGCCTTCGTCTTTTAAGGCTGCCAGAGGAGATAAAGGACGCCTTAAATGAAGGTAGGATAAGCATGGGGCATGCAAGGGCGCTGGTGCCGTTAGCGGATGATGAAGGTATAATCCTGCCGCTGTTTAAAAGGATATGTCAAGAAGGCATCTCTGTCAGACAGACTGAGGCTATGGTAAGGGCAATAGAAGAGGAGAGAAAGGGGAGGGCGCAGGATGAAACTTGTGGGCATAATACTGGCGCAAAAAAGATGGATGTTAAAGAGAAAGATGACCCCACTATAAGAAGATTGTGTGACGAGCTTACCTATGCCATAGGTTTTAGGGTTAATATAACCCATAAAAGGCGTGGAGGTAAGGTTGAAATATATTATAATGACCTTGATGACCTTGATAGGATAGTTGAGCTGCTTGAAAGGAACTAAAGTGGTCAAGATGGCTAAAGTGATTTTAAGCCATTAGTACGGATAAATTTCCCGTGGGGAATAAAATCGCGAGCCGGACTTACGTGAACGGCGCCGTTTTTAACTTATACATGTGGGTGTCTCAGCTTCACCCAAATGGCGGTAGTGTGCCTGTTTATGAGGTGTAGAGGGGTACAGGAGGGCATAGTGGATCGATTTAAACTTGTATTTCTATATACCGGCTTCATGTTACTTAACTCTTTAATATAACGTTTAAAATTCATTTTTACCCCCTTTTGCCGTGCAGGATTTAGTATCTTATGTAAAAGAGAATTATGATGAATCGATTCCCTATTGGCATACGATATTTGAAGAATTGATGGTTCTTGAAGAAGATTTTATAAGAGGATACGGCTTTTGACCTTGCTGATGACATTTTTACAGTAATAAATGATAATTATCTTTTTATGTGAATTTATTGAAGGTTATGCATTATTTTATTTTAGTCTTTTTAGTTAGTCTTATATTGAACGCGCTCATTTGGCGTTCTTGCCGTTTGAGAGTATTTTGTGACATTTCTGAAGGGGTTCAGAAATTTCACAAAGGAACTATCCCCAGGATTGGCGGATGTGGACTTTGCTTATCCCTTTTGATAAGCGCTTTTTTCCTTTTTCTTGAGAAGAATCCATTCTCTCATAATGTCTTGATAATTATTTTTTCTGCTATGCCAGTATTTTTCAGTGGATTACTGGAGGATATTACCAAGAAGGTATCTCCATTCTGGAGACTGTCAGCCGGATTCGCATCAGGGGCTATTGCCTTTTTTATGCTGAATGCAAGGATTCAGGCTGTTGATTTACCTATATTTGATCAGATGCTTGAGTTTAAATTTCTTTCCCTTCTTTTCACATGTTTTGCCATAAGCGGCGTGAGTCATGCATTTAATATAATTGATGGATTTAACGGGCTTGCCTCAGGTGTGGCAATAATGGTCTTTGGCGCTTATGCCTATGTAGCTTTTCTCGTTAATGATTTTTTTCTGCAATGGTTTAGTCTTTTAATGCTTTTCAGCGTATTAGGTTTTTTTGTCTTGAATTATCCTTTTGGCCTAATATTTCTGGGTGACTCCGGAGCATATTTACTCGGATTCGTCAGCGCCCTAATAGGAGTTTTGCTTGTCGCTCATCACCCTGAAGTATCTCCGTGGTTTCCATTTCTTCTCGTTATTTATCCTGTGTGGGAGACCATTTTTTCCATGTACAGGAGAATAATTTTACGTGGCACTTCTCCGGGGCGTCCTGATGCCATTCATTTGCACAGTCTTATCTATAAACGCATCCAGAAAAAATCCGTCAGGACAGAAAAAGGCAAAAATAACTTAAACGCTTCAACCTCAAAATTTTTGTGGTGTCTTGAATTGATATGTCTGGTTCCTGCCACATTATTCTACATAAACACCATCCTACTGATAGTGTGCGTATTTAATTTATATTATTATATACATGGCTTTATTTCAGGATTGTCCGTTTCCAAGTACCTGCTATCTTAGTAAAAAAAGATTTATAGTAGCAGGTTTTGTATCCGTTGAGTGGAGTTTTTCAGTTTATAAATACGATATAAATTCTGCATTTTTGATGTCCAACAGAAGATAATTAGTTATTTCGCTTATCCAGTTTATAAAAGTACGGATATTTCCTCAAAGAATAAGTATAGAGATGTTAGACTTGAAAAACTAAAAATTTGATTTTAATTTAAGGAAAGCAAAATGATTTTATCAAGAGAGATGCAAAAAGAGCTTATCGTATCTTTTGCGCTATTATAGTCGAGGTCCCTGTGCAGATGTCCCTAATTTCCTAATGGAATTCAATAGAGGTAGGAGTAAATGTTAATCCCTGTGATACTTTGTGGCGGTTCAGGTACGAGGCTCTGGCCGCTTTCCAGAGCCCATTATCCAAAGCAGTTTCTTGCCCTGACTGAAAATGCGGGCTTGAGTTTGCTTCAGATTTCTCTTCAGGCCAGATGCGTATCTCCGTGAACTCCAACGATTTCATAACGAGATATTCCAGTGGTGTCAGAGGGCGGCAGAAAAGATGCAGAGGGATGCGGACTTTCATCGTCTTCCCCTAAATGTCTTTGAGATGTGTCCGTCAGGCTCAATAGACGAGGTGGTGATGGAGAAGACCACGGAAGGCGTGGTGGTGCCAGTGCAGTTTCCATGGAATGATGTGGGTTCATGGACCGCCCTCTGGGAGGTGTTCCCCAAGGATGCTCAGGGGAATGTGGCTGTTGGCGATGTCCATCTGCAGGATACCTCAGGTTCTTACATCCATTCCACAGGACGTCTGGTGGCTGCCCTTGGGGTTAATGACCATGTGCTTGTGGAGACCGCAGATGCGGTGCTGCTAGCCCCAAGGGAGAGGATACAGGAGGTAAAGGAGGTGGTGGAGAGGCTCAGGGAAATAGGACGGCAAGAGGTAGAGCGCCACCGTATTGTTTACAGGCCGTGGGGTTCCTATGAAGAGCTTTCTCTTGGCTTTAGATTTCAGGTAAAGCATATAGTGGTAAAGCCAGGGGCGTCCCTCTCCCTTCAGGTGCACTATCACAGGGCAGAGCACTGGGTGGTGGTTCAGGGAACTGCCCGTATAACCAGAGGTGAAGAGACCTTTTTACTTACAGAGAATCAGTCAACCTATATCCCCCTTGGAGTGGAGCACCGTCTGGAGAACCCTGGCATCATCCCCTTGGAGATCATTGAGATTCAGAACGGCTCTTATTTGGGAGAGGATGATATTGTGAGATTGGAGGATAACTACGGAAGAACTAAAAGAAATACTTCATGACCCTCCATCAATGTCCATTCATCTGAGGTGGAATGAGGTTACAGGATGAAAAGCCTTGCAGGATTTTGATAAGGACGAATTGATAGAGATATAACTGAGGATACATTTTGTCTTGAGAGACCTTTTTGGGGTATATTATATCTGGTTTTGGAGAGATTACAAATGGAATTCGCTATCAGGGTTGCATTCGTAAACCGAGAGCAGGAGATGGAGGAGTTAAGGGGCTACCTACGAGGCGAGCCCAACTCTATTCTATTTCTGTACGGCCCAAAGTCTTCGGGC
>JALWQB010000103.1 GCA_026994795.1 Deltaproteobacteria bacterium | reverse complement strand
AATGCTTACAGGAGACGGCTATGGCAATAAATGTAGCAGTAATTGGCGTTGGTTATCTGGGAAGATTCCATGCGGAAAAGTATGCGTTAATGAGAGATTGGGTCAACCTCCTTTATGTCTGCGATATTGACGAAGCAAGGGGAAGCGCCATAGCCCAAGACACTGGCGCAGCTTATGTAAGGGATTACAGGGATATAATAGGAAAGGTTGATGCAGTCAGCATTGTTGTCCCGACCCAGTATCACTTTGAGATTGCAAGACAATTTCTTGAAAATGGTGTTCATTGCCTTGTTGAGAAGCCGATTACTGTCCGCTTATGGGAGGCTGAGGCCCTGATTGAGCTTTCAGAGGCCAATGGCTGTATCCTTCAGGTCGGGCACTTAGAGCGTTTTAATCCAGCTATACTGTTTATAGAGGAACATATTGATTTTCCGCTCTTTATAGAGGCGCATAGGCTGAGCGGGTTTAAGGAGAGGGCCCTTGATGTTGATGTAATATTAGACCTTATGATACACGATATTGACCTTGCGCTTTCCTTTGTAAGATCGCCTGTAAGCGAGATAAGGGCTGTGGGCGTGCCTGTGCTTACAGGCAAGATTGATATTGCCAATGTGCGGATAATATTTGAAAATAGCTGCACTGCAAACCTTACTGCAAGCCGTATATCATTGACCCCTATGAGGCGCATAAGGATATTTCAGCCCGGGCTTTATCTTTCAGGGGATTGTATGGAGCAGGAGAACCTGATTGTAAGGGCGGACCTCAGAAGACCTGTTAAAGAGGCGATTATCCCAAAGACCATCAGGCACGAGAGGGCAGATATGCTAATGGAAGAATTGAGGCATTTTATAAGGTGCATAAGGCGTAATACCGCCCCCAAGGTCTCGGGAAAGGATGGCCTGAATGCCCTTAAAGTTGCGCATGACATAAAGGCTGAGATAGAAGAGAGGCTTAAAGGGGGCGTTATGTGATGCCCGCGGCAAAGAGCGGCGATGGCGTTAATATCCTCATCATAGCAGGCGAGGCATCAGGAGACCTTCACGCAAGCGCCCTTATGAGGGCAATCAAAGACTGTTTTCAGGCTGTTGGCAGAGCAGAGAAATTAGACTTCTGGGGCATAGGCGGCCCTATGATGAGAAAAGAGGGGCTTAGAGCCATATTTTATGCTGAAAGCCTTTCCGTAGTAGGGCTTATTGAGGTCATATTTGCCATTCCATCTATCATAAAGGCGTTTTCCCTGATTGCCCGCCATATATCAAAAAAGCGCCCATCGCTTGTAATTTTAATTGATTTTCCTGACTTTAATATGCTCTTAATGAGGCTTATAAAGGGGCTTTTTAATATCCCTGTCCTATACTTTATCACCCCTCAGGTATGGGCATGGAGGAAAAGGAGGGCTGGGGCATTAAGAAAATACGCTGATGCCTGTGCTGTGATACTGCCTTTTGAAGAGGGATTTTTGAGGGGCATGGGGCTAAACGCAGAGTTTGTGGGAAATCCCCTTGTAGATATTGTAAGCCCAAGCGTTGATGCCCAAGCATTTCTCAAAGAGATGGGCATGAATCAGAGAGAGCCTGTCATAGGTCTTTTGCCAGGCTCACGTCGTCAGGAGATAAAGAGGCATTGCCCTATACTTTTAAGGGCGGTTTTGCTGTTAAAGGAGAGAAAGAGGCGATTTCAATATATTATGCCCCTTACCTCAAGGGATTTGATAGGGGAGGATTTGAAAGGACAGCTTCAAAAAGAGGGGGTCAGGATAGTATATGGAAGGACATACGATGCAATGAATGCATCCAGCCTCCTTGTAACCGCATCTGGCACTGTTACCCTTGAGGCAACCATACTGAACATACCCCACATAGTTATATATGTATTAAACCCATTGACCTATCTCATTGGAAGGCTCATTGTTAAGACGCCCTATATATCCCTTACAAACCTTGTGGCGGAAAAGGAGGTTGTAAAAGAGCTTATTCAGGATGAGGCCAACCCCGAGAATATTGTAAGGCATATTGAGCGCCTTATTGACAATGAAGATGAAAGAGTGCGTATAATAAATGAGCTCAGACAGGCAAAGAAACTGCTTGGCTCAACCAATGCCGCTCAAAGGGCAGCGGATATAGCCATTGGGCTAATAGCGCATTGAGTTTATAAGTCATCTATTTATTCCTCCTTTTTCACGGTGTTGGCTGAATTATGCCATTATAATCATTATGAAATACTGTTTTCGAAATCTAAAATTTTTTTTGAGTGATATTCTGAAGACACCATTGTCTTGTAGAGTTTAATACATTCTCTTAATATTTGATTTGCATTATTTGAGGCATTAAAAGCGTCTTCTTTAGTGAAAATTTCAATTGGGTCATAATCAGAGGCCATACGCTCATCAAACAATCTGCGTATCCTTTTGCAGAAGTCTCTGGGCAACTTTCCTTCTCGGACAAATTGCAATGCTATTTGATCAATGATTGCACGATGTGAAGAAACAGCTATCTTCTTTAAGATCAACAATGACCTTACTGCATGAAATACGGCATAGTAATATCTGGAAATAGCCCCTGAATATAAGTTGGAATCGCGTAAAATATTGCCGGCTTTCCATTCTTCAAAACTGCGCTGAAAGGCATACTCCACATAATGCAATAAGGATATATCGTCCATTGACTTAAAATCAGGACCCTTTACCATCGTAAATCTCCAACAGCGCTATCCCGTCTTTTTTAATGTTTTCTTTTAAAAAGGGATCAATTTTATCATTCTCAACCTTAAAAAAAAACTGGATAAATTCCCCGTCCTTAAACATTATCTCATCCGCCAAGTTGTAAAGCAGCGTTTTTATATCTTTTTTTTTGTCCCTACAGTCAGAGCGTACTGTTATTAAAATATCCCAATCTGATCCGTTATCCCAGTCATCCCTTGCGCGAGAGCCAAAAAGAATAATGCTTTTTATACATTGATAAAGAAGAGGATATTGAACAATATATGAAGAAAAATTCTGTTGCACTTTATTGTAATTTTTATATTTAAAAACAGTCATTTTTACTATTTTGACAATTCTTCATCAATACATATCCCGGAATTCGGGTCAGGCGGTTTTTTTGCCTTAACGGCGTCGTTTATATGAATTCATAGTATGCGGCGCAGCGTTAGTCAAGTTTTTATTATTTGGTCAAAATCAGTTGCCCTTGCATTTCTTAACAGCATAGTGGTGGAGCACAGGGATACCCGCTATGCCATCCCCACTGAAAAAATGTGGTGGAGATACTGAGCCCTGACAATGACGGGATAATAAGAAACTTCGCCAATTTATTTTTTTGTAATACTATCTTACTGTCTCCTGTATAATGGTCTTGACATTTTCAGGTTTTTCATCCAAAAGGTAATGACGGTCTGTTGCTATTGGCTCTTTTCTATGGATCGTGGCTCAATAGACCCTGAGTGAATGGCTAATTTATGGAATATGATAGTTTCAGAATGAGCAGTTATATAAATTTAATCCTTAATTATATCTCTAATAGCTATTTAATATCTCTATTTAATTCCATTTTGTGGGTTGCAGGCCTTTTTACCGCTGCAATTGCCCTTAGTGGCTGTATTTTTATGGATATGACCTTTAATTCTCATAAAGAGATTGAGCAGCGGGTTATTAAGAGCCAGAAAGCGGTTCCAGATGCTTATTTTGAAGGCGCAAATGGCTCAATGTGCAGTGGGCTTACCCCATTTTGGTGGAGGCGGTTTGCTTCTCCTTCTATTGAATCCTTAATAAACAGGGTAATGGAGGGAAATCTTGATATAAAGGCTGCATTTCAGCGGATTAAGGCGGAGGCAGCGCTTTTAAGGGCGGAGAGGGCATCATGGTTTCCTTATGTTACAGGTGATTTTTCTATATCAAGGGATAGAAGGCCAGGGTTTTTTGGCCCTGATATAGGCACAAATTATAAGGGCGGCATATCGGTAAAATATGAGCTTGATCTCTGGGGCAAGATTGCCCATTCTGTCCGTTCAAGGGAGTTTAGCCTCAATGCCACTGTAGAGGACAGAGACGCCTTGAATATTATGATTACATCTGAGACGGTAAGGCGTTATTTTGGTGTGGTTGCGCTTATAGAGCGGAAAAGGCTTTTAAAAAGGCGCATATCGCTCCTTAAAAAAAAGCGGGCAATTATGACAGATAGGTTTAATCAGGGGCTTATATCATCTGATGCCATTTACGCTGCTGATATCCTTATTGACAGGCTGGCGTCTGAATATGAGGCAATTGGCCACAGGGTCGTTACGGAAAAGAGTGCGCTTTTATTGCTTATGGGCAGGTCAGCCAGTGAAAGGGAGGAGGCGTTTAAGGGCATTGCCTTTTCTTATCCTCTGTTTTCAGCCCCGCTTTCAATGCCTGAAACTATTATTCAGGATGGCGTCCCGTTTTGCGCTATATTCAGGCGTCCTGACCTTAAGTCATCCCTTATGAGGGTAAGGGCTCAGGATGAGATGGTAGCAAAGAGGTTTTCTGATATATTTCCGTCAATTAACCTTATGCTCTCCAAGGGGTACACGAGGAGCGCATCAAGTTTTGGCATAATTTCAGGGCAATTCTGGTCTATTGCATCAAGCGTCGCTGGGGTCATATTTGACGCAAAGAGAAAGCGCTCTCTGGTGGAGGTAGAAAACGCAAGGCTTAATCAGGCGCTTATTGCCTATGAGAAGGCGGTAAAGGGAGCGGCAAAAGAGGTGGAAGATGCCGTGTATGAATACAGGATGAGGATGAAGAGGTTAAAAAAGGCTATGGATATATTAAGGATGAAGAGGGAATTATATGATATAAAGAGGCTTTCTTATGAACAGGGAAATGTGGACGCCCTCTCTTATCTTGAGGCGGAAGACGGGATGCTGGAGGCGTCAATGAATGTTATTGATGAGAAAAACGCCTTGCTTATGGCTTATATAGGCGTTGTTAGGGCAATAGGCGGTCAGGGTTGGTTATGAAGTTTAAAAAGACAATTAATATAATATTTTCAATATTCTTTCTCATCGGAGGCGTCTTTGCTGCAAGATATATCCTGTCGCTAAAGTCTGGCCCGAGTGAAAAGGCCATCTTTTCAGCAGGGCCTCTTGTTGAGGCAATCAATGTTACAAGGCGTGATTTCCAATCATATATTGAGACAACAGGGGTTGTAAAGGAGCATGAAAGGCTTTCTGTAATCTCAGAGGCAGGGGGCAGAATTATATGGAAGAGCCCCTTGATGGAGGCGGGAAGGGCTTTTAAAAAGGGGGCATTGCTCTTCAGGCTTGAAGATACGGACTATCTTGCTGAGGTTGCGCAGGCTAAGGCGCAGCTTGAAGGGGCGCGCCTAAAGCTCTCACAGCTTGAGGCAAGCCAGAAGGTGGCAAAGGAGGAGTGGGCGAGGCTTCACCCAGACGGTCAGATGCCAGATAACCCGCTTGTATTTCTCATCCCCCAGATCAAGTCTCAGAAGGCATTGATTGAGGCAAAAAAGGCATTGCTCCAGAAGGCATATAAAGACCTTTCGCGCACAAGATATTACGCCCCTTTTGATGGCATTGTATTGAATGAGACTGTTGATGTCGGAAGATATGTAAGAAAAGGCGAGGTGATTGGAGAGCTTTTGTCTTCAGAAAAGGTAGAGGTCATCTTCTCCCTTTCTTCTTATGAGCTTGGGCTTATAAGGGGCTCTATTGGCAAAAAGTCACAGGTCTATAAGATAATAGAGGGAAATATGGCCCAATCGTCAGGGACAGGGTTTGAAAGCGGCGCTGGAAAAGACAGTGTGAAGGATGGAGATAAATGGATTGGGGTCTTTGACAGGATACTTGCCTCAGTTGATAAGAAGACAAGGATGGCCAAAGGGATTATAGAAGTATATAAGCCTTTTTCAGGTGAGAAGGCGCTTAGGATAGGAGATTTCGTGAGGGTTAAGATACCTGCAAAGACCTTTCATGGCGTCTTTATAGTGCCGTCTTATGCCTTAAAAAATGGTCATGTGTGGGTTGTTAGAGACGGAAACTTGCTTCATATAGCCCCAATAACCTTGTTATGGCGTAATAAAGACCTTTCATGTATAGATATAAATGATATAAGCCCTCAGATAGACAAAGTTTCCATTGTTATCTCAAATATAGGCGCATATACAGATGGTATGAGGCTCAGGCCCTTGTATAGAGAGCCTTTCAGCAGCGCCTCTAAAGGAGAGATGGGCAAATGAGGGGATCCATAAGGTGGATGGCGCAAAATCATGTGGCAGCCAACCTCTTGATGATGGTCTTTGTGGTTGGCGGCCTTGTGATGCTCCATCATCTCAAGCAGGAGATATTCCCTGAAGTAAGCCTTGATACG
>JALWQB010000102.1 GCA_026994795.1 Deltaproteobacteria bacterium | reverse complement strand
TCACATCAAATGGCAGCTTATCATATACATATTCATAAGGCGGGGGAATAAATGAAAAATTTTCTCCTTCTACCCTCATTACTGAAGCTATAAAAGAAAGGGTGAAAAAATACGGGCAAAAATTTTGTCTGTTTAAAATATGCGCCTGAAATCCCCTGCAAGTTATACCAGCCCACTTATTAAACACTGGCTCAAACTGTAGCTTTCTAAGCCTTACGCCTGAGAGCGCCCCATCTTTTTTCATCTGAGCGGCTATCTCGTCAAGGGCATTGAGATAAGGGGCTCCAAATATCTCAAATGGGCGGGTAGTGCCCCGTCCCTCAGATATATTTGCGCCTTCAAGCATCACCTGTCCTGAATATACTATGGCTGCGTCAAGGGTCGGCATATTGGGTGAAGGCATCACCCAGGGAAGATTGGTATCGTCAAAATACATCCACCTCTTCCACCCCTCCATCTTTATTACCTTTAGGGAAAGAGAGGGGAAAAAGGCGCCCTTAAAATAAAGGGCAAGCTCTCCAATAGTAAGGCCGTGCCTCATTGGAATAGGGGCCATGCCGACAAAAGAAAAATAATCCCTTAATATTATATGCCCTTCAACCTTCTCACCGCCAACAGGATTCGGGCGGTCTAATACAATTATCTCTATCCCCTTTTTTTCAGCCTCTTTCATCGCAAGAAACATTGTCCAGATATAAGTATAGACCCTTGTGCCCACATCCTGAAGGTCTATTATGATTGTATCAATCATTGATAGGGCATGGTCATCAGGGCATAAATTATCTCCATACAGGCTAAAGACCAAAAGCCCAGTGTCTTTATCTATGCAGTCATTTGACGGTATCATGTTGTCCTGCTTCTCTGCATAAAGGCCATGTTGAGGTGAAAAAAGACACTTTATATCTTTTTTAAGAAGACCATACAATATGTCTTTAGTATGATTGAGCCTTGAATCAACTGAGGCGTGATGACACAGGATGCCTATCTTTCTTCCCTTAATATCCTTTAATTGAGAAGGTCTTGAAATAATCTCTATCCCTGTTGCGACGCACAAAGTTAATATTCCTTTAATCGTCCTCTTAAGTTATCAATAAAATATCCCGTTGTTTCTCCATCAGATGTTGTAACGGTATGAAAATAATAATCAGAATATATCCTTATCTTAGGGCCTCTCAAGGTCATTATATGTTGAATTAACTTATCCCTTTCTATATGACCCGTAAAAAAGAGGATCAAGAACGCAAGAAAACGGCACAGGTCATCTTCTAAGATATTGCTTGCATAAGGGGCTATTACATCAATGACATCATAAGACTTACAGGCCAAAAGGCTATGAGGCGCGCTTACTGAAAGCCTCATAATTCCCCATAACGCCCCGTTTCTTAAAGGGGGATATTCTAAAAAATTACCATCTTCTGTTACATAAGAAAGGATAATTGAGATATATTCGTCTCTTACAAGAGGCACGCTGACCATTATCTCTGCCATTGCCTCAGGGCTTCCCCAGCCAATTCCGCCTGATTCATCATTTAATGTCCACATGAGCTGTCTCATTATTATCCTTACATCTTCAAGGCTATGCCGGGCAATACAGGAGGCCACATACCCTAAAGCGCTGATGCTTCGCCAGCGAATCAGCTCATTTGAACACATAAATAATGAGCGCAAGGGAGATACTAAAGATTTAAGAGGCAAAACAGGTGAGCCTTCTGTATGCTCAGATATAAATATCTCCAACTCCCTGAGGGGATCGTCCCTTAAGAGGAGTTCCTCTATTTGTCTTCTTAATCTCGTAAAACGCATTTATATTATTATCTAAATCCTGCAATTGTTCACAGTCTCTAACTAATGTAAATAACAGATATATTTTCTTAGGCTATATTTTTTATTCTGTATTATTTGATATTAGGCATTCAGAATATAAAAAAACATTTTTTGCTCATGGTCAAGCACATTTTAGGCCGTGCCTAAGAAGTAGAAGCGAAAAATTTTTACTGGCGTTATAAAGCAATTTCTGGTATAGTCTTTCAACCCTACAAGGACCTCGGAGTCAGGGTGCCGACAGTAACAAGGGTTGTTGGCGGGTTGAACGGATATTTTCCCTTAGGCAGACTTGCCGTCTGCAAGGCAGCAACATTCAACATGGATGTATTTGACTGTTATTTAAATCCTGCAATCCCGATTTGCCCCCTTTTGCTGTGCAGGATTTAGCAATTGTGTTATTTTAAAAGGCAAGAGCCTGATGTGGAGTGGAACCGTTAAGCAGGTCAACAGTAACCCTGTTAGAGCTTACTGCAGGTGAATTTAATCGTTATAGGGGGATATGTGAATAAAAAAGCATTATCTAATTGCAAATTTCTCAAGGGCAAGACGGCATTTTGTTTTACCGGTCAGGGCAGTCAGTATGTTGGCATGGGAAAGGGGATTTTAGCGGCATTTCCTAAGGCAGATGAGGTATTTTCGTTATGTGAGGAGATAGTAGGATGTAATTTAAAAGATATCGTATTAAATGGGCATATAGAAGAGCTTACTAAGACGCATATCCTGCAGCCTGCGCTTACTGCCCTTGAAATCTCGCTTTTCCTGTTTGCAAGGGATGAAAAGGGTATTTCTCCCAATGCCTGCGCTGGCCATAGCCTTGGTGAGTATCCGGCTCTCTTTTCCTGCGGCGTCTTGAGCATGAAGGATTGTCTTTTCCTTATATATAAAAGGGGGCAGTACATGGAAGAGGCGGCGCAAAAAACCGCTGGTAAGATGGCAGCAGTCATAGGGATGAAGAGAGAAGCGATTGAAAACGCCCTTTCTGCCATTATGAAAAAGGGCGTAATCTCCATTGCCAATTACAACAGCCCTGAGCAGATTATCATTACGGGCCAGGCTGACTTAATAGATGAGGCAACTGGCCTTTTAAGAGACAGTGGCGCAAAAAGGGTAATACCGTTAAAGGTAGCAGGGGCATATCACAGCCCGCTTATGAAAGAGGCAAGCGATAAATTTAACGATATTCTCAAGAAGATAAATTTTAATCCCCCAATCTGTCAGTATTATAGCAATGTTACGGGCAAGGAAGTCAATGATCCTGAAGAAATAAGGGGCATCATGGCAGAACAGATTGTGAAGCCAGTATTATGGTATCCGATTGTGAGCAATATGTATAATAATGGCATAAGGACATTTATAGAGATTGGCCCTAAAAATGTTTTGATAAACCTTATAAAGAGGTCGATTGATGATAAGGAGATTGCAACTATACATTATGGCGATTATGATGATTTTAATTAGCCTGACTAATCTTTATCTCAATCTCTTTATAACCTCTGCTAATATGCCTTAACAAACATTTTATGGTTAATGGAAAAGGAGTTATAAGAGGGAAATTGATGATAAGGGCAATAAAATGCTTATAAAAAAATTTAGAAACGTAGATTTTATCAATCGTGAAAGAGAGATTGAATTTTTTAAAAGTTATCTTAAAACGGAACCAGAGAGAATTCTCTGGGTATATGGTCTGAAATCAGCAGGGAAAACTACTCTAATTGAATATATCATTGAAAAAGAGCTAATAAAGGATTTTAAATTATTTAAAAGCTCTCAATACTGGATAAAATATATTAATTTTAGGAGAACTATCGTAGTTAGCTATAATAATTTTATAGAGTCTTTTTTTGAAGAAGTTGAAGATAATGAAGAAGATGATTTTAGTGGCGGGGAGATTGAGAGTGAGGTAAATCTTGGGGTAATTAAGGTAAGATCAAGGCTGTTAAATCAAATTAGACAAAACAAAAAAAATTTATTTAATCAATTAATATTAAACCTTAAAAAGATAAAAAAGAAAAAGATAATAGTAATGGATGAGATACAGTGCCTTCATGATATATATTTTAATGGAGAGAGATTATTATTAAATGAATTTTTAAATTTTTGCGTAGCCTTAACAAAAGAGTTACATTTGGCCCACATTATTATTTTAACCTCAAATACAATATTTTTAGAGCAAATATATTCTGATTCAAGGCTTAAAAAAACAAGTGATTTTAAGCTAATCAGCCATTTAGATTATAGAGATATAAAACAATGGCTGAAAGAGAAAAATTATGATGAAGATGAAATAAAATTAATTTATGAGTATCTGGGCGGGTGTGTCAGTGATATAAAAAAATTAATTGATAACAATAAAATATTTGATTCTTTAAAAGATTATCTTGAGAATGAAGTTAATATAGCTAAAAATGAGATAAAAATCTATATAGAGCAGATTAAATTGTCCGAGGAAGAGATTAAAAAATTTTATTTTGTGATTAATGAGATTATAAAAAATGGATATTTTAATAATGATAAATTTATAGGCTATTTAGACATTATTTTCAGGTTTGCTGAGAAAGAGATTTTGTTCTTTGATCCTGTTTATAATGTTACAACTGTAAATAGTAGGATTTACATAAAGGCATTTGAGCGGATTGTGAATAGTAATAAAATGGAAGCTAATCAGTGAGTTGAAGGAAAAGACACTTATCATCCATGACTATGATCCAAACAAGTACATTCCATGCGCCCTATTTAGGCTGTTCACATATCCAGAGATTGCCTGATATTGGTATTCAGCAAGGGTATGAATTAATTGGGTCTTGGACAGAAATGCATGTATACCATGATAACCTATTGAAAGAAAAGACAAAACTACAAAAACAGGTGTGCCTATTCGCCAATTTATCGCGGGGTTTTCCCCTGCAGCTTTTGGGCAGACGCCCTTTGCCTGTTAAGGATAAAAAGTATTTACAAGGAGGAAGCTATTGATGACCCAGCTTGAAAAGGCGCAAAGCGGGATTATAACTGATGAGATGCATGAGGTCGCTAAAAAGGAGTGTGTTTCTCCAGAGTATGTAATGGAATGTGTTAAAAATGGCCAGATTGTCATATTAAATGGGAGGCGCAATGCCAAAAAGATTGTCGGTATTGGAAAGGGGCTCAAGACAAAGATAAATGCCTCAATAGGGACATCCACTGATATATGTGATATTGACCATGAAAGGCGCAAGGCTAATATTGCGGAAAGGTGCGGAGCAGATACCTTGATGGAGCTTTCTGCAGCGGGGGACCTTGATGCTATAAGGGGCGCTATTCTGGATGAAGTGAGCATCCCTGTTGGAAATGTCCCTCTATATCAGGCCTTTTGTGAGACCATTCAACTGCGCAATGACCCTTCAAAGTTAGACCCTGAATATCTCTTTGACCTGATTGAAAGGCAATGCGCGGATGGAGTAGCGTTTATGGCAATACACTGCGGCATAAACCTCTTTACAATAGAGAGGATGAAGCGTCAGGGGTATAGATATGGAGGGCTTTGCTCTAAGGGGGGGACATTAATGGTTCAATGGATGATGAAAAATAGGAAAGAAAACCCACTTTTTGAGCAGTTTGAGAGGGTATGCTCTATATTGAAAAGATATGATACCGTCCTCAGCCTTGGAAACGGCATAAGGGCAGGGGCAATACATGATTCGCTTGACAGGGCGCAGATGGCAGAGCTTATTTTGAATTGTGAGCTTGCGGAAAGGGCAAGGCAAATGGGGTGCCAGGCAATGGTTGAGGGTCCGGGGCATGTGCCGCTTGATGAAATAGAGGCAAATATTATCCTTCAGAAAAAGATGTCAAATGACGCGCCTTATTATATGCTCGGACCCCTCCCGTCTGATATTGGAGCAGGGTTTGACCATATTACTGCGGCAATCGGGGCAGCTCAGTCTTCAATGTATGGCGCTGACCTGATATGTTATATAACCCCTGCTGAACACTTGGGGCTTCCAAATGAAAAAGATGTTGAAATAGGGGTAAAGGTTGCAAGGCTTGCAGCGCATATCGGCGACTGCGTAAAATTAAAGGGCAGGGCAGACCAGAAAGACAAGGAGATGAGTAAGGCAAGGAGGGATTTTGACTGGAAAAAACAATTTGAAAATATGCTTTTCCCAGAGGATGCAAAGGTAATATTAGATGACAGAAAGGGCATTACTCATAAGGGATGCTCTATGTGCGGAGACATGTGCGCATTAAAAAATGCAGAGATTTCCCTGAACAGCTATCTTAAAGGTGATAAAAAGTAAAAGGAGTTAATATAACATGCCAAACAATAAGACATTTGATATAGAAGATGGCGCTTATTCCTATGAAGATATTTCCCAGATAGCCCGAAAATCCCTTAAGTCAATTGTCTCTAAAGGGAAGCCGCCTATCCCGCCAATTTATGAGGAGGAATTTTATAAGACCGCAAGCAATATGGGAATGACTGAGCTTGTTGAAAAGATTATGGCAAATGTCCCTACAGGGCAGGTCGCCGCCCTGTTGGTAAAGGGTCTTGAGAAAATGGTGCATAAGTTTA
>JALWQB010000101.1 GCA_026994795.1 Deltaproteobacteria bacterium | reverse complement strand
ATGCATGGCTCTTAATCTTTTATTAAAAAGGAGGAGATAAGAATGAAATTTTTGGTGCCTGTTGATATTAAAAAGACCTGTTTTAGGGTAACAGGACTGGTGGGATGCATGACAAACGCCCTTCAAGACGAAATAGAGGGCATTTCAATAATGACTGTAATGGCAGGAAGTTACCTGACAACTCATCTAAAAAATGTTGACTTAAGGGCAGAGAGGCTCCTTGATTCAGGCCTATTAAAAGAACTCAGGAAACAGTATATAGAAAAAGAGGCATCCCCTGCTATAAAGGCGGTAAAGGAAGGAATTTTAAAGTTTACTAATCATTCCGTAAAAATTGATGAAATTTTAGAGGATGGAGACCCTGTAGAGAAGATATCAAATGTTGTAAAAGAGAAGGGGTTTTCACACATATTCTTAAGGAGAAGGCGCATTGGGACAGCAAGGGAATTTTTTATGGGAAGCGTCTCTTATGGACTGCTTCACACAGTGTTAAAGGGCGCAATATACCTTGTTGGAGACAAGACCGATAAGGATATGCCGTGCAATATGCCAGTATGCGTTGTAGTGGTTGATGGTTCTGAGTATTCCAATAAGGCATTAGATGAGGCAGCCTTTATGGTAAGCCGCTCTTTTAAGAGCGTTAAAAAACTGATTGCGCTCCATGTAATAGATATAACCTCATATGCAGAAAAGATAGAAAATGGTATTGTTCCAGAAAAGGATGCTGAGGGGATATTAGAAGATGCAAAAAATATCTTGGCCTCAAAGGGTGTAGATAGCTCCATTATAGAGACCAGTATAAGATATGGAGAGGTGGGAAAGACTATAGCTGAATTTACAACTGACGAAGACGCAAGCATCTTGTTTATGGGTAGAAAAGGCAGAGGCGCTATTGAAGAGATACTCACAGGGAGCATCACAAAAGAGGTGATTCACAGGCTCAGTTCCCCGACAATTGCCATTGTTATTGGGTGAGGGAAGGGGCGAAGTTAAAAGGCGCCTGAGAGCCTGTCCTCATAAGGAGGCGTCAATACACCCCTTTCAGTAATAATAGCAGATATAAGGTGATTGGGAGTTATATCAAAGACAGGGTTTTTCGCCTCTATATTGGGAGGCGCAATTTGCGAGCCTCCAAAGCTCAAAACCTCCCTTTTATCCCTTTCCTCTATGGGGATAGATGCCCCTGAGCTTATGGAGATATCCACTGTTGAAAACGGGGCAGCCACATAAAAGGGTATGCCATGTTCCTTTGCCATAATAGCAACCTGATATGTCCCTATCTTGTTTGCCACATCCCCATTTCGCGCAATCCTGTCTGCCCCGACAATCACTGCATCTATCTTACCCTGTCTCATAAAGAGACCTGCTGCGTTATCGCAAATTATGCACACATCTATCCCGTCTTTCATAAGCTCCCATGCAGTAAGCCTTGAGCCCTGAAGCCAAGGTCTTGTCTCATCTGAAAACACCTTAATCCCCTTTTTAACAAAGTGGGCATACCTTATAACCCCCAGAGCTGTTCCATAGCCG
>JALWQB010000100.1 GCA_026994795.1 Deltaproteobacteria bacterium | reverse complement strand
GCCCTGACAGCGCCCTTCGCAAAGGTGTCACGGCTTGATGCCCTATGCGTAAGCTCAATCCTCTCGCCTATGCCTGCAAAGAATACAGTATGCTCGCCAACAATATCTCCCCCCCGTATTGTCTGAACGCCTATCTCGCTGTCTGGCCGCTCGCCAATAATGCCCTCTCTGCACATCTTTGCGCAACTATCTACTTCCCAGCCCCTTGCCTCAGCAGCGACCTGAAGCAGCTTTACCGCTGTCCCGCTTGGGGCATCCTTTTTTAGCCTGTGATGGGCCTCCACTATCTCTATGTCATAGCCTGCCCCAAGCGTCCTTGCAGTAAGCTCTACCAGTTTATATAGAAGATTTATCCCTGTACTCATATTATAGGCCTGGACAAGCGGAAAATTGGCCTTGGCAAGTTCGTGTATCATGCTTAACTCGTCGTTGTTAAAGCCAGTTGTCCCTATGACCATCGCCTTATTTGCCTTTGCGCATATCTTGGCATGGACAAGCGATGCCGTATGAAAGGTAAAGTCAATGACCACATCGCCATTATCTATCACCTCCTCAAGAGAAGAGGCTATCTTTATGCCCAGCTCCCCTATATTTGCCTCAATGCCTGCATCGCTTCCAACTGCCCCTGAGTCAGGGCGCTCAAATGCGCCATGGAGCTCAATCCCATCTGTCTCATGGATTACATTAATAATCCTCTTGCCCATCCTGCCTGCCGCGCCTGCAACAATTGCCTTTACCATATAATATAACCTCCATTTTTCCATATATATTAAAATGTTATGAAAATAAAATTACATAAGATACTATATAAGCCTGTAATGTTGAAGTGTCTCTTTTAACTTTTCAATGTTTTGTTCACTCATCTGGGCAAGCGGGAGCCTTACCTCAGGGCTTTCAATCTTTCCCATAAGATAAAGCGCCTGTTTTGCCGGCACAGGGTTGGTCTCAATAAACATTGCATTAAACAGGTTAAATAACTTATAATGTATCTTTCTTGCCTTATCCCAGTCGCCTTTAAGACAGCAATTCATCATCTTTGCCATATCACGGGGCATAACATTAGACGTTACGGATATGACCCCGCGGCCGCCAAGCGCCATTGTTGCAAATGCAGTGGGGTCATCACCTGAAAGCACTATAAATTTCTTATTACAAAGGCCAATGATTTCAGAGACCTGTTTAAGATTTCCGCTTGCCTCCTTTATGCCTGCAATATATTTAAGCCTTGAAAGGCGGGCAACTGTTGAAGGGAGCATGTTAACGCTTGTCCTCCCAGGGACATTATAGAGTATTATTGGCATCTTAACCTGTTCTGCTACTGTCTTATAGTGCAGATAGAGCCCTTCCTGAGTTGGCTTGTTGTAATATGGGGTAACCATAAGGATTGCGTCCGCCCCTGCCTCCTTTGCAAAGCGGGCAAGGTCAAGGGACTCTTCAGTATTGTTAGAGCCAGCGCCTGCTATAACCGGCACCCTTCCATTTACCTGTTCAATACATATCTCTATTACCCTTTTGTGCTCATCGTGGCTCAGCGTTGCGGACTCCCCTGTAGTGCCTACTGGCACAATCGCATGCGTGCCGCTCTTTATATGCCAGTCTATGAGCCTTCTATAGGCGTCCTCGTCAATTGCGCCATCCTTAAAAGGCGTAACAATCGCGACAATCGCCCCTTTAATTGCCTCTCTAATGTCAACTTTCCCCTTTTTCATTGCCATAGAGTCTTTATTGCTCCTGCAACCTCTTTTTCCGCAAGACATAAAAATTACCTCCTTAATTTATTTTTTTTTAAGTTTTAGTCTTGACTTTCAGAAATTGAAAGTAGCACTTATCCTTTTAGTTTAATATTACAATATGTTAGGATACATTTTTTTGTAGAACCCAACTATCGTTTACATGGTATCCAAATGCTTTGAGCACGTCAATCTGAAATTTTGTAGGTTCTGCCAGTTGTCTATTAGGCTTCTTATCGCCTGGCCCCCATATAATCAAGGAATCAAGTATAGTGGCCCCCAAAAACTGGACAGAGTAATAAGGTGGATTATTAGGGGCCAAATAAATTGTCTGGTTTTAATGAGAGCTTGAATGATCACTTTAGAGGGTTCACAGTTTACAAGCAAGGAATTTACTGGCAGACTTGAAGAAGCAGGGATACAGATCAGTATGAATGGACGAGGTAGTGGATCGATTCCTAAAGAGCATATCATTTTTATGGTAATAACTTTAACTCAATATTTCTATTTAAAAACGAATGAGTAGGGGCACGTTACAACGTGCCCCTACCTGCTGAAAATTTTAGTTCCGGTCGATAGAAATACTGTTTAGAAATCGATCCAGTAGGGTATTTGATAATATTTTCATAGAGAGGTTATGGAGGAGTTTGAAATATGAGGAGGTCTATATTCACAGTTATGAAACAGTCAAAGAGGCAAAGGAAAGTATAGGTAGGTATTTTAGATTTTATAACAAAGAGCGTCTTCATGAAGCTCTTGGATATAAAACTCCTGCAGAAGTTTATTTTGAATATTGCAATAATGAGGATGTTAATGATCCACCTTAAAAAAACTCTTTTTTTGTCTTGACATTGGGGTCCACCTCAGCCGGTGCAGGATTCAGGTTATCTATTATGCACCATCTCACCTGCCCATCCGAGTTTTTCCCTAAGTATCTCAAAATAATTTGATGAAGGTGAGCTTACTATCTTGAGAGAGCCCTCTGCCCTTTTTATTATAAGTTCTTTTCCACAGTCATTTAATATAGCCCTTCCGTCAACCTCAACCTTAAAGCTATAAGGGGCGTGAGGACCTTTTTTTTCGTTAATATTTATCTTAAGCGTTACATCCTCTGGCAATATAATCGGACGGGCGCTAAGGGCAAATGGACAGATTGGTGTAAGGAGTATGGCATTCATATTGGGGTATATAATTGGTCCGCCTGCTGATAGATTATATGCAGTTGAGCCAGTTGGAGATGATATGATAAGACCATCTCCCCTATAAGTTGTTATAAAATTGTCGTCTGCCCAGACAGGTATGTCTATTATTGAGCACTTTTCCCCCCTCATTACCGCTATTTCATTCAGTGAATAAAATATGCTCCCTCCCCATTTAAGCTCTATCATCATACGCTTTTCAATATATGCCCTCCCCTCAAATAGGTCGCATAGGGCAGTCTTTATCTCGTTAAGCTGTATCTCTGTAAGATATCCAAGGCCGCCGAGGTTTACGCCAAATATCGGGGCGCGGGCCTTATATGCCTTTTCTGCTATGTGAAGGAGCGTTCCATCCCCTCCAAGCACAATTACAAGCGTAGCATTACAAGGGACATCACTTTGCACATAGCTTATACCCATATCTTCTAATAAAGAACACACCTTCTGGGCGGCCTCACTTGATGCAGGGTCCATAGGCTTTAAAATAATGCTCACAAGCCCATCATATCCCATATAATTCACCCTATCTCCATATCCTTCATATTATTTAACAGTATATTGCTTCAATGCCTGTATCTCCCACTTTTTTAACGGGCGTATTGAGCCAGAGCTCAGGTTTGAAAGGGTTATCGGGCCTATGCGCCTTCTTACAAGCCTTTTTACAGGGTGTCCTATTGACTGAAACATATATCGTATCTGCCTCTTTTTCCCCTCCCTGAGTATCACCCTGAAGATACTATCGCCTCCCTTTATTGTCTTAAGAAATGTTATCCTGCATGGCATGGTCTTCTGGCCGTAAATCTCTATCCCCCTTTCAAGCTGTCTTATCTTTCGCCTTTTGGGAAGACCCCTTACCGTTACCCAGTACTCCTTTTCTATCTTATGAGATGGATGTAAGAGCAGGTTTGTAAGATAGCCGTCATTCGTAAGAAGGAGCAAGCCCTCGCTATCCTTGTCCAGCCTTCCTATATGATAGATACGGGGAAGGTATTCAAGGCGCTTATTGCGGCGCATATAGTCATTTAAAAATTTTATTATTGTCATCCTTCCAAAAGGGTCTTTATTTGTGGTTATAACCCCCTTTGGCTTATAAAACGCAAAATAAAGCCTTTTAGTTTCTATCGTTAAGAGCTTGTTATCAATAAATACCCTGTCCTTATCAGGGTCTATCTTTATCCCAGGCTCAAGCGCTATAATACCATTAACCCTTACACGCCCCTCTCTTATCAGTTGCTCTCCCATCCTCCTTGAGGCATAACCTGCATAAGATATAAATTTTTGAAGCCTCATAGCCATCCTGTAGCCTTCTTATAACTTTTTTGCTCTGGATTATTATATTCTTGGTATTTTTTGTCTCACGTTATCAGAAAATTTTATGTGTTAAGAGACAGCTTATTCGCTTGTAACAAACTTTATTTGTTGATAACACAAGTTCACCAAAGTTCAGTCAACAATAAGCCCTGCAATATGTCGTATCTCCTTAGCCTCATGCCCGAAAAAAGGCGTTATAGAACAAAGGCCTTCCTTCTTAAATAGCACCCTGAGCAGGCGGTAACAAGCACATGGCTATCTGATTTATAAACTAAAGTTTCGCAATCGTTATTAGCAATTAATTTATGATATTTTCCCTATAAATTAATAAGTTGCATAAAATTGTCAATTTTCATTTCAAGACGAAGCAGTGGACTTGACAGAAACTTTTTTCATATCTTCGGAAAGATAGCATTATTACTATCAAGCATTGTATCAAAATGCCCTCATTCTCTCTGCGCCCTCCCAAAAAGTCCACATTAATCCTGACTGTTTTTGAGAATGTGAGATAAAATTTCATTTCATAAAGCTAAAATTAGAGACTTTGACGGGATCATGGTCAATTAAATAATCTGAGAGAAATCAGTTATTGCAAAATATAGCTTCAAAAAATGGCCATGGTAATTTTTATTCTTAACATGGCCATCAACTTATAATGACATCTTAATTTTCCTTACTTTGTTCCAAAAGATGTCATTTCTAATTGCACGGGTTCAGAGTTTATCAATTTTAGATCTAACCAATACTCATCACCCATACTAAGGCATGGGACATGAAGCGTATTAGTAAACAAATTAAATGATGCCTTACAAGAATCATCTGCTGAAGTTGTCCCTACAGTAGAGCTACAGGGCTCACATTCATATTCAGGGCATTCTTTTTCTCCCACTGTTATACCGCACTCTGCCAAATGTGTTTGACAATAACTCTTACCTGCCTCAAACCCTTCATTGTAACGATCATCACATGTAGTATCTGTTGAAGTTGAAGTTGAAGTCGCATCAGAACAAGGGCCTATCTCATCCCAATCAACCCAATATGCCATATCTTGGTGTTGAGAAGAAGAAGAGGTGAAAGGAGCAGTATCAGGAATGGCACTAGCGCAACCGCCACCTTCATCCCAGACAACATATGCAGGGGGGGTAGCCTCATTAGTTCCCCAATATACTCCTGTAGTGCCCTGATAGACACCACAACCCAAATCATCAAGGGCGACAACACAAGTCCCCGGAGAAAGCCAGTCAGGTTGATCAGCTAATGATTGAAAGGCATTTTCTTTATTGTTTTGCCCAAAACTTACGCTATTAACACTCATTAAAATCCCAAACATTAATAATACAATTAGTTTCTTAAACATAGTTTTTCCTCCTTATTTTTTCTTTTTTATTTAAATAGAGAAATAGAAAATATTAAAATTAATATGGCGGAGGCATAGGAAGCGTCATTATATAATTTAGTAATGCAAGAAAAACACATAACATTCTAATATCCATAGAATAATAAAAATATTCTTTATATGATAATATTACATCTTTTAATTTAATATACAACAAAACCTACACCATTTAAATTAAAAATATACTTATTTAGTATAATAGTTGATGTTTTAACTTTTTCAATATCAAATCTCATTTAATAATAAACTCTGCAAGGTGTCGTATCTCCTTAGCCTCATGCACAGGATAAGGCGCAATAGAGGCCTTCCATCTTAAATAGCATCCTGAGCAAGTGGTAACAAGCATATGGCTATCTGATTTTATAAATTCTTCTTTTGCCATCTTAAACACCTGCCTGCCAATATCTTTATATTTTACGCCAAAACTCCCCCCTTGACCACAACACATATCAAGCACATTTTTAAGGGCAAGCGGTCTTAATGCCTCACGGTCCTCATGACACGGGATGTGATATATAATCTTTTTAGTATCAATCATGGCTTTCAATTCTAATTTGTATCCCTTAATAATATCCCAGATGTCAATAAGATTTTGAGATAATTTTTTTGTTAATTGTTCAAATGAAGTATTTTTAAATAATACAGGCCAGACATGTCTTATAGTAAAGGCGCAGCTTGAACAAAATGTCATAATTGAATTAGAGCCACTTTTCTGTATGACACTGAGATTTTTTTCTGAAAGCCTCCTTGCCGTAACCACATCCCCAGC
>JALWQB010000099.1 GCA_026994795.1 Deltaproteobacteria bacterium | reverse complement strand
AAATTAAATTTTAAAAGGACCCTTTGGCTCCAAACAATAGTTGTGATTGCAGTAAGCGGTATATTTGTCTTATGGATTTTATATGCCTTAAATGGATATTTAAAGCGCTCTTCAGTGAATTCTTTAAAAAAGGTGGTTGTTACCCCAATAAAAATACTTGAATTTTATCATAAGCAAGAGCTTGAGGGTAAGCTAACAAGAAAAGAGGCTCAAGAGAAGGCAAAGGAGATTATTTCAAGATTAAGGTGGGGTTTAGATGGGAAAAACTATTTTTGGATTAATACAGATGATATCTCTAATATAAGAGTTGTAATGCATCCCTATAAGCCTTCTTTGAATGGGAAAGATGTTACAAATATTAAGGATAAGCAGGGCAATCTTTTATTTCATAACATTGTAAAGGTTATACATGATAGCCCTGATGGAGCAGGGTTTGTAAGATATTGGTGGCAATACAAGGGAGAAACAGGACGTATTGAGCCTAAAATTTCTTATGTAAAACTTTTTAGACCTTATGGCTGGATTGTAGGGGCTGGGATATATGAATGCGACCTTTTTCAGGAATCATGGGATATCATAAAACATTTTGTATATATGTCTTTTTCTATTGGCTGTGGAATAGGAATATTAATATTTATATTTTCCTTTTTTATCACACATAAACTTTCAAAATCTATTGAACAGCTTATTGTGCGCGTAAAGGACCTTGCAGAAGGTGAGGCTAATCTCACTATGTTTTTAGATGTCAACAAAATAAGGTGTAAAGATAAGATGGAGTGTAATGATAGTAACTGCTCTAATTATGGTAAAGAGGGTTGGTGCTGGCAAGAGGTCGGCACATTATCTAATATGCCCCAATGTAGAGCCCTTAAAAAGGGAGAGGTATCTTCTTGTGAAGATTGTAAGGTCTTTAAGGAAGCGTCCGTTACAGAAATAGATAGGATTAGTATTTATATAAATGCCTTTATCGCCCGTCTTAACAGGATTATAACTGAAGTTAAAGAAAGGGCGTCTATAGTAACAGAAGAGACGGAAAAATTATATAGCGTCTCAGAGAATATGTCTGAGGCCGTAGATACTACTATGAATGGGGCATTAACAATGAAAGACGCGGCAGAAGAGACATCTAATGGCATTGTAACTGTGGCCTCCTCTATGGAGGAGATGACATCAGCGGTAAGTGAGGTGGCGCAAAATACAAGCAATGCCAGCTCTCAGGCAAGAGAGGCAAGAGAGGCGGCGGCCAATGCCTCAGAGGTAGTGGAAAGGCTTTCAGGCGCATCCACTAAAATAAACGAAATTACTCAGTTAATAGCATCTATTGCAGAGCAGACTAATCTCTTGGCTCTTAACGCCACAATAGAAGCGGCAAGGGCAGGCGAGGCAGGAAAGGGCTTTTCTGTAGTGGCAAATGAGGTAAAAGAACTTGCAAAGCAGACAGGGGATTCTGTAGGAGAAATTGATGAGATAGTAAAGGCTATATCTGTAGGGGCAAAAGAGGTTCAAGATTCTATTAATAATATACTTGGCATTATTAATATAC
>JALWQB010000098.1 GCA_026994795.1 Deltaproteobacteria bacterium | reverse complement strand
TGACGATATAGAAAATGACCCACGGGGGCTTATTTCAGGGCGATTAAAAGGGCTTATAGAGACAAGGGAAAGGGCGAGGCTTTTGATGGAATGTGAGATTACTGGAAGGGATGTGTTTTTAAGGGGTATGGATGAGGATATTTCAGATACATCTGAGCCTTATATGGAATTTTCTTCTTTTATTGACATAAGGGATGTTACGCCTGAGCACCTTTTGATGCAATATGAGGCCATGCTAAAGGCGAGGGAGAGGAATAGACCTATTGAGATAGGGCAGCCGCTCTTTCGGGTAGAGGATGAGATGCAACGGATAATAGAAATATTAGCATCTGCGCCGCAAGTCAGTTTTTTTGACCTTGTCCCTTACGATATCAAGACAAGGGTAATAGCGGTGTTTATTGCCGTGCTTGAGCTTTCAAAAAGGGGAATAGTAAGGTTGTTTCAACGCCCTGAAGGCAATGAGCTTATTGTCATTGCAGGCTCCAGCTTCCAAGGCCAAGAAGCTCTATTGTGAATGTAAGCCTTGTCTCCCCCCTGTCTTTCAACATCGCCATGTTTAATGCCCAGCACCCTGAGATATAACGAAGGCCGTATTCCGTTGAAAAATCCTGCCTTTGCTCAAAGCTCTTTTTGAGCCTGTAACTTCCTGTAAGCCTTTCTGATATCTTGCCTGAGAGGTTTATATTTAACTCATTAAGGTTCATTATCTTACTGTATCTGTAGGACAGGTCATAAGAGGAAAACTTCCAGACACTCCCGCTTGTCCACAAATTATAAGATGTAAACCCATCCCCATACAGGTTGTAAGTGGTGTCATAACGCAAAAAAGCGCCTCCTAAATAGAATTCAACCTCTCCATACAGGTCAGAAAACTTGCGGCCATTATAGAACCCTCCATCCTCCATTGCATAGGCTTGAGATAGTTTGAACCTCATAATGTCATGATAGCCATGCTCATTGCCTAATTTGTATGTCTTTTGCGTTAAAAATGATAGAAGCTCAAAGGTTATCTGATTTTCACGAGAAAATGCGTCATATTCATCAATAATTGGGGTGTATCGTTTGGATGAGTCGGGACGATATGAATAGATGATGCGAGGCCGTATTGTGTGCATTGTATCATTTGCCCTGCCAAATCCCCTTTCAAATGTGGAGGATATATCAACACTGAACCTTGAAGACAGGTCATTAGTGGTAGTATATGCCCCGCCTTCAATCCTGTAAATCCTGTCCTCAATGGCCATGTTCGTGGTAATATCCATATAAGGCACTGCCTTTAGCGGGATATGGAGCATGGGAGAGGCAAAGAGCCTTTCCTCTTTAAGGCCGCGCTCTCTCCAGTAATTTACATAAGATGCCTCATACGAAAGATACATAGGGATGATGCTATCCCATAACCGGCCAATACGCCTTTGAAGCCCCTTTGTCTGAATGCGCGGGATGGTATGTATGGTCTTATCCTGCTCACCTGGCAACCTGTTGTCATTATATCTTGCCTCAATTCCCCAGAAGTCATCAGCCCCTTCCCTCATTGCCTGCACATAAGATGAC
>JALWQB010000097.1 GCA_026994795.1 Deltaproteobacteria bacterium | reverse complement strand
TATCGTCAAAACTGCCATAAAATCCATAAACGGTATTTTAATCATTGGCACAAGGGTAGGCTGGACCGCCTTAAAATGAGTAGGTATCCGCATAGTTTTACTGCCAGTTTGGTGCATTAAAGAAATCTCTTTCAGTAGAGGTTCTATCAAGATAAAAATTATCTTTAGTTAAAAGCAAGATAGCAGTGCCTGAAAATAAAATTATTCCTGCTAAAAAGTATTTCCATGGGATGCCTTCACCGGTTCTTTCAGATTTAGTCATCTTAAATCCTCCTGCAATCCAGCATCCAAGCCCGCCAAGTGCACTAAGACCTGTAAGGATATACCATGCAAGTTGAAGCGCCCTTTTTGTCCCGGTTAAAAGTTCATTACCAGCAGCCATTCCATACTCTGGAAAAGCTACCTGAATAAGCTGAATTGCCGCCAGCGTCCCATAATAATAGAAATTACGATAGCGTTTTAAATGTGTTATCATGGTGTCCTCCTTATATATATTGTTATAAGTTTTTCATCGTCCTGGGTCTCCCAGGTTTGTTCAATGCTTTTCATCCTAAAGGAAACAGGGGCGGTCATGCCTGCCATAAAGACTGTTACGGATGCCGTGCCGTCTGCATACGTAATTACATAGATAGAACCGCCAGGGCCGAGAGAGCCGCTTACAGCAGGCTCTAACAAGCCTGAATATTGATGTTTTATCTCCCCTCTTTTAGTTACTGTAATTGAATAGTTATAAGACTGCTGCATAAGCGATGAGAGGGTCTCTATGTAATCTTCTATCTTTTCATGGCCTGTCATATCATCATATACGACTAATGTGCCTGTCTCAGGTCTTATATCTATCCATGCCTCATCGTCATGCAGAAGAGACAGCAGGGTCTTTTTAGTCATAATTTTTAATAACTGGCCTACTTCATAAGTTTTTTCTCCTATCTTTGAGATTGTAACCTCATTTCCAGTGATATTAACAAATAGCCCAAGCTGTTTTATGGCCTTAATCATGTCTGCAAAGGTATTAAAATGCTGTATGCCGGCAAAACTGATATTGCCAAGCTCAGGCGGGTTAAATACGGGCTTAAAGTCATTAGCTTCAAATGCCTCTTTTAAGGTTGCGCCAGCAGGAAAAATCTTGACCTTTAAAGGCACAAACATATATGGCGATGTCTCAGTGTTCTCTTTAAGCGTCCTTTTTAGCTGACGGATAGAGGATTTAAGCTCCTGTATAAAGCTCATATCAGATGGAGGCATCTGTTGAGGCTGAGAGGCCATTGGCGTCAATCGTTTCTCAGCGCATCCTGTAATTAACAATAAACTAAGGCAAAGTATAACACTCTTCACTGTTCCCTCCTTTTTTTCCTAATGTGCAAGCCTTTGGCGGCTTAAATGCGCCTATTATAGTTGTATCCATATCAGAGACTGTTGCTTTAAAGTCGCAGAATGGAGAGTCGCATATCCAAAATCCTTGAAGCATATAAAGGTGATAATCAGGATTTTTAAGGGCGCATTTTCTTATAAGCGGTAAAACGCCCTCCTGACACTCTATATGCCTTACTAATTCCATAACAGGGTCATTGGATTGGCCTTGCTCTATGATTTCAATAAGGTTCTCTTTTGTAAGAGATGCGTATTTCCCTGGGGTTATAAAAAAGACCATATAATCGGCATCTTCTTTAGAAAGGGTCTCTTTTATGAAGACGGAGACGGTTCTTGGCACATCTTTATCGCTTTTTTCAAGGATAACTATATTAGATGCCTGAAATGGCTTTAAGGGGAATATTCTGACTGTCCGCCTGTCTGGAAGTATAGAGACTGAAAAGTTATCAGTTGAGCCATATACAGCCTTAAAAATATCAAACGGCACTCTTATAAGCGTGGCATACCCTACGGCGCAGTGTATCTCTACAGGGAACAATGTAAGCTCAATGGCCCTTACTTTGCCGTGATGCTCATATAACGGGCTTTCTGTCCATTCTCTATATAGCATGGCCTTTTTCTTCAGTTTCATTATCTCTTTTTTTGACATTGAACCTGTAAGCATTTTTTGTTCCTTGCTTTCATCTGCTGTCTCGCTGTCAGAGTCAACGGATTCGGTATCAGCCTGAATTTCAGCCTTTTGAAATGCCTCAAGCAGTTGTTTATCTATTGATGTTTCATTCCCAGCAAAGGCAAATACTGAATTTAGCATTATCAAGGCCGTCAGGATAATCCGTCTCATACTTATAGAAAAACATCTTGAAAGACTGTTCAGGAAAGGGCGGTCCCTTATGTTTTTCTATAGGTATGAGAGTTGTAATAATATGTTTGATTGGGGCATTATTAACTGGATGCGCAGGGGCATTTGTCCAGCGCATATCGCCTGAGCAGTCGGTCATTGACCATGCGAGGCGTTCCGCCTATGAAAAGGGCATAGCTGAGGGCACATCCCTTGGGATGGATATTTGCAAGGCAAAGACTATCAATCTTATAAGGGAAGACATTGAGGCCCTTAAAGCCTTTCAGATGTATGACCGTCTTGTAAGAGGCGGTGTGGTTGTCCCGCCAAGAATTGTTACTATCGTCTCTCAAGGTGGAGTAAGCAGGAATGGAAAACAGCTTACCGCCCCCTCTCTTTCTATGATTATTCAAAAAGAGGCGTATTTTACTGATACAAGTTTTCTTAAACGCCTTGCTGACTCTGTTACGGTATATTTAGTAGGCTTTTATGAAAACCAGCAGGACGCTCAGGCAAGATTGAAAGCCATCAGTAAACAGATTGACCGGAAAGACTCTGCTGAAATCACGCAAACCGATAAAGGCGATTATGCCCTGATTATATGGGCATTCTCCAATAAAGATTACTCTTTTCTCGGACTTAAAATCACAAATCATTAGGAGGTCTCTATGTTTTATATCTCAAAACCAAATGTATCAGCCCTGATGGGTTATAAGGACAATCAGTTTATAGTCAATTTAGCAAACCATGAGGAAGATAACAGCTCATATTACGAGATAGTAAGCGACATTTCACCGATTGAGCTTTCTGCCAAGGGGATAATGGCCCAAATGGACAAACCATTTGCTCAAAAGACATGGATAGGAAAATGCGGCGGCAAACCTGTAAGGATTAGATTCTTTACAAAAGATAACAGAAAATACTATCCGTATGCGAATACAGGCATGGGGATATATATTCCTGATGGCGATAAGTCCATATTGTTTCATTTTGGACATCTTGAGTTATCGCATCTTCTGGCAGAGACCCTTAACGCCATTTCTGAAAATTTTAATATCTTTATTGAAAATACCTTATATGTTGCCTGTGATGGGCCAGGGACATTAACAGTGCAGGCTCAGACAGGAAAAACCGTTAAAATCTCTAATCCTCACAAATACGCCGGGTTATTAAACAGCTTTTTGCAGTCAGGCAAGAGCATTAATATTGAAAAGGGCAGGATGCGAATAGTTGAAAAAGACGATTCCATAGAAGTCAGGGCAGGGGGCAGGAGAAGCATTTTGAGCCTTGAGGGGTTGATGCAGTTATTTATATGCCTTCAGGCAGTTGCTATGAGAATGGATTTAAAGACAGTATTTAAAAAAGAGAAGAAAGCAAGGCAAAAGGCGCTTAAAAGAAAAAATAAAGAGGAACAAGAGGCCGTGTCTGATACAGGCAAACATGATGCTGATAATACGCAAGATAAAGAGCATAAAGAGGAACAGGATGCCTTAGCCAATGCTGATAATATGCAGGCTGAAGGTAATGACTTAAAAGATGAAGGTGGACAGGGGAGCAGCAGTCAAGATACGGACCAAGACGCCTTGGCTGAAACTGAGAATAAGCAAACTGACAGCAATAAGCAGGCTAATAATGATATAGTTGAGGTTATGGAAGATTGGATGGTTTAAGCAGCTATATATAAAAATGAATGAATTAACTGCAAAATTCAAGAAATTAGTAAATAATGCCCGTGATAGCGGTTTGCTTAATCACGAGCTTGAATCACAATGCGTTGATGCCATACGGCAAAATGACATGGATGCAATGGATGAGCTTAGAGATAAGATAGAGACAGTGATTAAATTCCATGAATTGACCCAAAATGAGGGCATTATATCAAAGGCTATAGAGAAATTGAAAGAAAATGTCTTACAACTTCAATCTGAAAGCGGCTTTGCTGTATTAAGCCTTATAGTAACGATAATAGTATTAAGCATAATTGCAGCTATATTTCAGCCGTCTTTTCTGACTGCTGCACGGATTAAGGCTATGGAAAATTTTGCTGTAGAAGTGAATGACATAATAGAAGGGGTCAAGAGATTTCACTGGAGCAACAATCGTTTTCCAAACGATAACACAGAACTGTTAAATTTTATGAAATTATCCTCATGGCCTGTTAATCCCTTTGGCAATTTTTCTTATTCTTCTGGCACAGGCGCAGCTACATTGACTATTACATCTTCATCAACAGATACAGACAAATATCTTAACATAATTGACAGGCAGACGCCATTTTCTGCATGTTCAGGTTCTACCTGCACGATTACGATACCAGAAATGGCCGTATATATAAGGCAGGAAATAAAAAACGCCCTTATAGTAACACCCGGGGCAGCAGTCTCAAAACCCTCATGCGCCGCTGGCATGAGCCCTCATATTCTGGTTACTCCTGTAGGGACCTCTGACAGTCTTGGGGCAGGTCTTAGCTCATTCAGGGCATATCCAGATGACAATGGAGCAAGCTGGACAGTGCATTTGTGCGCTACATCTATTGCTGGCGGGACATATGTTACAAATGGGGCTTTAACCTCTCTTTCAACCCCTCCGTCAGAGGTATGCGATGATGCGCGCATTGGCCGTGTGCATGTCCTTACATTTTGTCATTAAAGGTATATAATATGGATTATTTGTCTCCTGTGTATGACCATATAGTAGCTTCTGCAATCACTTCATTAATACAGAAGAAATACTTGGATGAAGGGAATATAATTGAATTACATGATGCTTTAATGAGAATATATGGCATAGACTGTCCTGAGCCGAGATTTAATACGGAAGAGGCAATGATGCACGATGGCGGGGCATATATAGCCCCTCCTGTAGATGAAATTCATCTTGTTACTCCGGCAAAGGTTGAGACTGTTCTCCATGAAATTAGGCATAGATTACAGGTTTTAAGCTATAATTTAAAGCCTGTAAGCCGTGCATGGCTTCAAAAGGATGCGGATAGATGGGCAAGGCGCATAATAAGCCTTTCAGGGGCAAGAGGTTGAGGTAGCTGCTCTAAAGATGGTTGGACACCAAAAAATCACATTCAGGACAGCGCCTGAATGCGCTGCCCTTATGTGGTCATTTCCGTCATCTTCTATCTCTTTTACAATGTCTTCAGCGTAAACGCTGCTTCCTACATTAAGAGAAATTTTAAGGCAGTCATCCCCTTTTACTGCAAGCTGATAGCTTGTTCCAAAGACAATGCTTTTGTCTGAGGCTATTAAGTTTCTGTCAATTAGTTTAGAAAAACTGACAGAAGAGCAAGCTGACCAGTCTTCACAGCCATTTTCAAGCCTGAAAAACTCAAAAGAGTTATATAAGCCTTGAATCTCGCTGTAAACTGCCTTGATTTTACTGGCATTGACTTTTCCATGCACTATTAAACGGCCTATTAAGGCAACAACAATGCCAGTAATCACCAATGCCATTAAAAGCTCTATTACGCTAAAACCTTTTGGGTTAGTTACACTCTCCACTACCGCTTAACCTATCTGACCGCCATAAAGAGATAGTAACAGTCTGACTGCCACTGGAGCTTTTTGCATGAATATTAGTATTATCCAGATTATTTATGCCTGCTGCAACATCAGCCGCAATTTCTTCGCTTGGAGCATCAAAGGTAATTGCTATACAGTCATCTTTTCTTACTGTTGGATCATTATACTGAATACTGTCCCCGAATGCAGTATTTTTATTTTGTATGAAGTTTCTATCTACAAGGTCTTGTATTGTCATAGTTTTACAGTTATCACTATTAAATGTAACACACCCACGCGCCATCCGATACGATTCTACCGCATTAAAAAGATTAATAATATCAATAACTTCTGCCTGTATCCTTGCTGCCCTTGCTTGACCAGAAGCATATTTTTTATAGATAATTGCTGACACTATACCAAGTATCACCAATACTGTTAAAAGCTCAATCATTGTAAAACCCTTCTCTGAATTTCTGAACTTTTTCATAATAAGTCCTCTTTCTTCTGAATTTTTTAATCTTTTCATAATAAATCCTCCTTTATTTTAAAAATATATGCAGGCAAATGCCTGCTATTGAACTTCCTATTATGGCTGCCAGTAGAAAAGTCATGTAGTCAACTATGCCCAATCCAGAAGATTTTGGAGCAGGCGTTACAGCAGTTGTTTTATTACTGATGGTTTTTGATACTAAGTTGTAGAGATTATATGAGATAACGAATAACTGCCTTATCTCAGCGCTTAAATCAGATGGCATATTAGAGGCTTCAGCCTTGCCCATCACTTCAGCTTTAGCAATCGGCTTTTTGGATATAGGCTTTTTATTTTCAAGTCTTTTTTTGCGATCTTGGGCATCTTTTTTAAGATATTCGGGTATGACTGATCCTGAATTTGCTATATTCTTTAGCATAGCAGATGTTTTATTCATTGTATCACCTCTAAGGAGTCGGCATAGGCGGTTTTATTGTCAGGTTGATTTCATTTTCCATAATGGGCTCAGGGGCTTTTTCACTTTGCTGCTCAACATCTTTTGCGACAAGTGAAACTATCTCCTTAACGGCCTCCTGGCCCGGCTCAGAAGAGAGATTAACCTCCATCACCCCTTCTTTTTCCAGCCTGCACTTGCTTAACATATACGCCCCTGCAATTACCTGCTGCATCATATTCTGCACCACTCTTTCAGGGTCATTTTCTAAAGTGAGGCCGGCAGCAGTCTGAATGGCATTCTGCTCAAGACGATTTAACTCATAGTCAGATAATTCAGGCTTAATGCCTTTTTTAATCATAGGAGTAATATGCTTTGAGGCTGCCTCTGCTGCCTTCTCATCCATGCTGACCATGATTGCCTCATCTTTTCTCTCAACCTTCATATTAAAGTCATTAAGGTCTGTTTCAGGATGCTTTAAGGGTATCTGGATGCCCTTTAAGACTTTTGCAACAAAATCAAGAGGTTTTTCAGCTTTTTGAAGGACGGCTTTATTTTCTGGCCTGCTGAGATAATAGTGGGCGGCATCCATTATGGACGCCTGAAACTCCTTTGCCCTTTCAATGACGTTCTTTTTCATGGAATTCCCCCTTATGTTTTGCTCTCTTTTCTCTTACCCTTCGGAACAGGTCTTCAAGGCTGCGGCGGGCAGCCTCTTCTTCTTCCGCTGACGGTGGCGGTTGAGAAATGGCAGTCTCTTTTTTGACCTCAACTGCTGAATTATTAGCAGCGCACCCGGTTAATGCTATTAACAGAGCGATAATTAAGGTTTTAGAGTTTTTCATAACAAAATTCTCCTTTCTAATAACAATATCCTGTAATATCAAATGTTACAGTCAACTTGTCCTCACAGTCTGGTGATGATGGCAGAGGTGGTGATGTTCCATTTGGCCTGCATGTGTAAACGTATGAATTGCCGTCATAGCCGATGACCCTTCCGTTTACTGTCTTTGCAACAAAGTAGATTTTAAATTCTGAGCTGGTATCGTCTGGTTCTTTGCGCAGATACCATGCTGCAATCGGGTCAAGGACCTCAGTTCCCGCAGTGTCGTCATAGACTGTCGGCACTAAGGACTTAATCTCAAGA
This sequence comes from Deltaproteobacteria bacterium, assembly GCA_026994795.1. GTDB lineage: Bacteria > Desulfobacterota > Dissulfuribacteria > Dissulfuribacterales > Dissulfuribacteraceae > JALWQB01. The sequence goes on along the minus strand of JALWQB010000097.1, from coordinate 15,406 downwards.
TTTACAGCCATATTCATCCCTGCAGGACAATTCTGCCAGTCTGAATAGGGGATACTGACATAATAGCCCGCTGTTCCTGACGCATTATAGTTGACCAGCTTTTTAAATCGCAAAGACGGCTGAGAAGACGGAGGTGTCCAGTTTTTCACATCATCCCACCCTGCTCCTTCGCAATTAAAGGTCAAAAACAGGAATAGAATCGTCAATAACAGGCTTTTGCTCTTGCTCAATTTTTCTCTCCTCTTTTGGCTTTTCTATCTTTTCTTGTGTCTGTTCTAAAGACTTGAGAGAATCAGGCACTATGACCTCAATTTCTTCAGGCTCTTCTATTTTAGGCGGTTTTACATCAACGCTATCTTTCGGAGCTATTAATTTAAGGGCATCAGGGTTATTGGTTGTTATTACTTCAAGGAGCGGTTTAAATGCCGGCGTAAGCTCATTCAATAAATCCTGGCCGTTTCTTGCTCCAAAGCGTATATTATGATTGTTGAGCCACAGCCCATCTGCTGCATCTGACAGCGCTATTTGGGAAGCAGGGTCTTTATAGGAGGCCAGCGCAAAGGCAGTAACTAATTCCCTGCTTCCTACCGGTGCGGTATCGCTGGCAGAACTGACTATCTGGCACAAATTGTCCGCTACAGGCGACAGAAGGGCCTCTGCCTTAATGTCATCATCGTCTATAAGAATGACCATTATGTCCTCTGATTCTCTTGAGTGTATCAGCTCCATTATTATGTTCTCCTTATATTAGAAGAACATAAGGACTGAAAAAAATGGACTATGTAAGAAAAGATTTATTTAACGACTTGAAAAAGCAGAGGAATATATGGTGCATATTATGTTGTGTATTTATATTGCTGTTTCTTGCTGAGTGGCTATGGCGCGGGGGGCAGCTTGAAATTATAAAAGCGCAAAAAATTCAGGTAGTCCAGATAGGCCCTCATGGAGAAGCAGATATACTTAAAACTGCTCCTGATGCTGTCAATTATGCAGAAACTATTGATTATCTCTCAAATGCTATCAGTAAAATCTTCACCTTAGTATATTCAGATTTCCTTACTAAGGAAAGCATAAAAAAATATGGAGAAAAAGTTCGTCCCTTTTTTGATAGGAGGTTTTTTAAAATATGGTATCAAAATCTTTTAAAAAGCGATTTTTTAAGGGCATTGATAAAAAAACGGGCATATATAATTTCTTATGTTCCTCCAACCTCTATTGAGCTTAAAAGATCGGATAAAGGATACATATTAGCAAGGTGCAAGGTGGTAAGAAGCATAAAGACTGCTAAAGGAGAAGTAAGTGAATCTTTGTATTACAGGCTTACCTTAATTAAAGGCCAGAGGATAATGGGGAATGAACATGGGCTTTATATCGTTAAATTTAAAGAAGAATAGTAGCGGTTTTACTATAATAGAGCTATTAATAGCGCTGCTGATTGCTGGTATTGTGGGGGCTATTGTGTATAAGGTGACAGGCGCAGGCGTCACAAACGCCGTTAAGGTCAAATCATGTATGGTTGAGATTGTGTCATTAAAAAAAGAGATTGATAACTTGATAAGCACAAGGCAGGCAATCATCCTCAATGACATTTCAGCGGATATACAAACTATGGTCTCTTCAAAAAAAAGCCCTTTTAATACAGCATATTCTATTACTGTTAATAACGCTTCTATAACTATTAGCGTTGATGCAACGACCAATGCCTCTGCCTCTGACCTTGAGACCGCCCTCAGTCAATGGGCAGATTCAAATAGCGCTTCCGTATCGCGAAGCAGCACAATAGTATCGGTAACAATTAATTATGACTGATTTTAAAACAATTAAAGCAAAGAGAAATGACCATCTTGCCTTTTTCCGTCATATAGCGGAGCGGGCAGGCATAGGCGGCGGGGCTATACAATGGCTTAAAAGCTGGCATACTGTAAACGGCATCCAGGAACGGATAAGGCAAAAGCTATTAAGAACGCTCAGCCAGGGCTATTCGCTCTCAGAATCTATGCGTATGGAAGGCTCTTTTTCCGGCCTTGATTGCGCCCTTATGCAAATGGGCGAGACTACAGGCGATATAGCAAAGACTGTAAAAAAAATTGTCCAGCGTATTGAGCGTGAAGAAGAGCTTATAAAGACATTATGGAGCAAATTCTCTATTCCTGCCCTTGAAATCATAGGGGCCTTTATTGCCATCACTATAATAGCCGTATATGTGCTTCCAAGCTTTCAATGCTCTCTTCAGACTATGAACCTTCATCAAAACCCATCTAATCTCAAGGTAAGCCAGTTTGTCTTCAAGGCTGCTAAACTATATAGAGAAAACATCCTTTATGTTTTGAGCGCATTTTTTCTTGGCATTATATGGTTTTGGAGATATTGCATAAGTATCCCCGAAAGAGCGCTTATTATACCTATTGTAAGGAATTTTATTGTTTTAAGGGCGCAAATTATCTTTTTCCTTTATGTATCAAACTTGGTTGCTGCAGGACTTGAGATGACAAGGATAATGCAGTTAATCACCTACTCGCTTGGGCTTAATACTATTACAGGGAAAATGGCTAAAAGAATAGGCTGGTATCTTGATAAAGGGTTTGATTATGATTATGCGATGCAGAATATTCATGTAAATGGAAGGCATCTTTTTTATCCTGAAATCGTAGCGGATATTACGCTTGCAAAGAATACGGGAAATCTTGAGACAATATCAGGCAAGCTGGTAGAAATTCTTGAAAAACGGCTTGAATATAAAATAGACAGCGTAACCCGCTGGATAACGCCTGTAGTGATATTAGGGTTAGGCATTGTGGTTGCGCTACTTATGCTCGGGGTTTATATCCCGCAGTTTGAGGTTTCTTTCTCAGTTTTGAAACATTAAAATCAACTTTTCTCTTGCACAAGCTCTGATACCGCCATTTGGATGGCCTGCCTGTAAGGTATGCCTTCTTTAAGGAATTTTTCAGCAGTTGCATCGCGTTTCATTCTGTCATCAGGGTCAGAAGTGCTATACCAGTGCTCTATAGGTGATGGGGCATACCGCACTACGGCAGCGCCATCTTCCATCAGTATCAATGCCTCCGAGAATTCACCTTTATGAAATCTGAGGCTCTCTAAAAGTTTTTTGCCTGTATCTTTAAGGGAAAAGACCTCAGCAGCCACTTCAAGGCTGGATTTGTCCTGTGCAGATGGGTCTATATGTCTCATTAAGATTTTAATAGAGGCATTATTGATAAAGTCATAACCATGGATATCAAAGTGCCTTGCAGACTGGCTTATAAGCAGTGGGGCAATGCCTTGAGTCCGTCCCTGTTTAAAATCGTCATCTATCTCTTTAAGGACGCTGGGATGATCTATAAGATTGTGAAATTCATCTGTAATAATAAGGCATCTGGGGGATTTTGACGCATTCTTTGCATCTAATATCCTCTTTCTGCAAATGGCATATACAGGGGCAAGCACTGATTTGTTTTTCCTTAATGGGCCAAGGAAGAAGTATAAAAGCGTTCCTGTATCCCATGAGATATGCTCTATCTCTGTAGGCTTAGAAAACAAAGTTTCATAGCTTCCTGTTATAAAAACCTCAAGCTCAGCGCAAAGGTTAGATACTTCTTTTTCATCCGTAGTCTGTTTAATCTTATGGTTTGAGTTAAGATAGGCTATAAGATCATAAATGGTAGGCATTGCCTGAAAATGGCAGAACCATGCAAGCGAGTGGCGTTTTTCAGCAATAAATTTCTCTTTTGCTTCATTCCATGTAACCATATCCTTAAAGCGTATATCCTCTGCATATTCTGAATCATCAATCCGTTTTGGCTCAGTTAAAAGACAGGTCTCATAGACGCCTCTTATGCCCATATCAATGGCTTTACGCCAATGAGCATTATGAGAGACGGCAGGTATTAAAGCAGGGAAAAAGGTCTCTAACAGAAAAACCATCTGTCTTTTATCCGGGATAGTTAGAGGAAAAGGCAGGTCAAAAGGATTAAGAGCTTTATTGAGGTCTATTCGTATCTCTATACCGCCAAGGGCCTGGACAACCCCTGAATAAGACGGTGTCTCTGCCATGTCTATTATAGATATGGGCGTTGAATCAGTCAATCTCGAGAGCATATTGACAAAGGCGCTTATAAAATAAGTTTTCCCTGAACCGCTTGGCCCTACCGAAATCATCCCCCAACGGCTCATTCGTGATGATGTCGGAGAAAGGCCGTAAGGCTGCCCATCTCTTGTCTGTAAAAGAAAGGCGGAAGTGGAAGTATCGCCGTTTACATCGCCTGCAAATGGAAAAAGGACGGATGTAAAGCCGGAGCTTGTCGTATAAAGCCTGCCTGTCCCAATCATTGATAAACCGCTGACCCCTTCAACAAACCAGCAATTCTTTATCTCCTTTGTCCTTATAAGGGTAAATCCCTTTGAACTAAATGAACTAATAAGATTTATGGCGTCTTTTTGCTCCCCCCAGCACTGGACTATTACATTATATTTACAAACCTTTTCTCCTTCTATTACTGAATTCAAAAGAGTTGAGATAGCATTGGCTTTTGCCTTATTCTCCTCATGGACAGAAGAAAAGACAGAACAGCTTGCCGCTATGCCTTTATCTATCTTCAATCGTTCTTTTGCTTTCCTCTGATTCTGGAGAGCTAATACATTGATCGTATATCTGAAGGGCATATTTATCTTTTTAAGCAGTTCTTCTATTGCCCATGGATCTATCTCAGAGGCTGACGATGCGGCAGGCTCTAAGACCATTGAGACAGGCTTAAAGCCGTCATATTCTGTAGATGCGTCCGAGACCACTATCTGCTCCGACAGGCTTGGAAGCTCACCAAAATCAGAGTCAACAGACGGCAATCTTATAGGACGATTGGGGTTAATTTGCGTATATATTGCAGAAAAACACTCATAAGGATTTAACAATTTTATATTAAGGCGGATATTAGAAGCAAACTTTTCAAATACTTCTTTTGCCTCTTTTGCCTGTTTCTTTGAAGGGGCGCTAACCGCTAAAAAACGCTCATCTGTAAAACACTTATTTATAATCTGTTCCTCTCTTGCCTTTACAAAATCATCTTTAATATGTGATTTTTGATAGCTTAAAACAGCCCTTACGCCGTCAGGTATAAAGGATGGCGGAGAAGGGATGTCTGATATGGACTTTATGGCATTTTTAACTGGACGCCTGATGAGACTCATTGAAAAAAAACAGCCAGACATAGAAGGATGCTCAATAACCTCTTTTGAAAATAGCTTATGTATCCCGCTTATTCCATCTTTATCAAAAGCGTCAAAAGATAATGGCGAGCAGGTCCACATAGTTACATAATAAGCGTTTTTAAGGACAAGCATATCGTCTTCTATGGCAAGAGGCATGAACTCATCAGGCGTTATCTCAAAAAGACTCATAATAAATTAAGCTCCTTAAACAACTCCTTATTTACAGGTTTTGTTGTACGTTTTCCGTTTGGCCTGAACAGAGTCGGCACTCCGTCTATGGATTTAGACTGTAAGATAGCTGAAGTGAGATTAAACCCTGTGCGCCCTTTCATACAGACCTTGCCTGTAAAATTCATAGTGATTTCAGAAGGAGAAAGCTTATCAGCACATAAAAGCTTTATAGATACTGTCTTAGTCTGAGTATTAGGCAAGAGCACTACGTTTACTCTTGCCTTTAACTTATCAGAATTATCCTCTAAAAATTTGAGCGCTGCCCTGCAATAAGGACACGCAGGGCTTACCACCAGAAAATAATCCTCGCCTTTTCCTATGGTTACTGCAGAATATTGCTTTAAAATAGCCATCTCTTCTTTTGTAAGCGGATTTAAAGAGGCTATTATGCCCCTTATTACAGAATGACCGTCTTTTACAAGGTCAGGGATGATATAAGACGCATCTGTTGATGTAAATACGGCCTGTATCCCGTTATCATCTATAAAATGTATCTCGCATACGGACAGGTTGCCAAAACTTTTTTCTTTTGCCTTAACTATATTATCTTTATCCATGTTAAGCAGATGGCTTATCCGAGCGACATCACAAGAGCCATAAGCCTTTACAGTTACAGTAAAAAATGAAAAAATTAAGCCTAAAATCATTAAATTCCTTTTCATAATAATACCTCCTTAAAAATGAATTATTTTATTTTTGTTAATGTTGGTTTTAGGACTGATTTTAAGGCTGTGCGGCCTAATCTGCTTAATAATCCATTTGTCATAAATGGAATTTTCGCCATATAATTTGCCGTTTATAACAACATAGTCTCCTATAACGCCTTGAACAGGAATTTTAAGTTCTTCTTCGGCCTTTTGAGGTTTAATTAATTTTGTTGAGAGTATTTGTTCCATATCAGGCTGTTCTTCTTCCTGTTCTGGTTTTGTCTCCATAGTTTTTTTGACTGGGGGTTTAAGGGGAGGGTGCGGCGCAGGCTTTTGAAACTTTGTCTCAAACCCTGTCTGTATCCCCTTGGGCTGTACTACTGAAGGAGGACTCTTGATTTCTGTTGCCTTTTTAAAAAGCTCTATTCGCTGATTGATGTTACTGTATTGAAGACCTATAATTGATGCCTTTGTTGTCTCAAGATCTTTTAGGGTATTAAGCAGATATTTTGTTTTTTCTATAGAGGCATAATCCATATCTTGAAGAATATTGAGATAATCTACTATATTATTGGCTTTCATCAAATCCATTACAATATCAGTCTGAACATTTTGGATTAAGGCTGTAGAATTAGAATTTTTTGTTGTTTTTGATGATAATATGGAAGGCAGCTTAAACTCATTTTTGGGCTTGCACTCAAGAGATGAAGATTGGGCTGTTGTGAATATTTCTCCAATGTTCTCTTTAACGCTTTTTTTTTCTTCTGTATTTTTGAGCTCTGTAGGCTTCTTTACCTGCTTAGATATATCTCTAAATTCTTTGAATGGTATATTATGAGAATTGATTTTCTTATGACTGCTCTTTTTAAACCACCATAATCCGCCAAGAATACTAAATGTTACTAAACTCATACCCAAGATTGCTATTATTTTGGTTTTATTGCTGTTTTTAAAAGCGGTTAAGTTAATGGGCTTAATTTTACCTTTCATCTTTAAAAAAATGTCTTTGGGAATAGGGGGTCTTTTCATTATAACGCTCCTCTATGTTATTCTTAATTATAGGATAACTTGCAGGAGGGTTAATTATGCAAGGTATGATACAAAAAATAGAAAACGGTAAGGCCACAATAAACAGCTTAAAAAAAATTTTTCAGGTAGATGTTGATCAAATCCCGTTTCCAATAATAGAAGGAGAATTATTGCATTTTGGATTAAAAGATGGAGAACCTGTTATTTTTAAAAAGTTAATGCCAACTGATTTATATTTAAATGATTTAGATAATGTTTTATTTAAAAAGTTTGACATGCTGCCGGCTGAATCTCAAGTGATTAAATTTGAAAATCCAATGGATAAATTGACTTTAAAAATCTTCTTTGAGCATCCTGACGGCAAAAGAGATTTGCTTAATGAAGTAACTATAAATACTGAAAATATAAGGACAAAGAAAAATATAATTAATCTAAAGTTTAAAATAGACGAAAACTATAACTTTGAAATTTTAACACCAGTATCAAATAAGCCATTAGAACAAATATCATTAAAAAGGCTGCATGAGATTAAGCAGCTAAAAGTATTGCAAAAACAAGAACAATCAGTTGAAGAGGCCATTGATATGGATAATCAAAGCCTCCAGCAGACAAATGAGAATAATCAAGAATACGAGTTGACTGTTAATGAGGAAACTGTACAGGATGAGCAGACCAAAGAAGATAACGAGCATGAGATGGAAGGCAATGAACAGCCAAAAGAGACTATTGATACGGATAATCAAGAGAAAGAAATACAAAGGCAGGTTGAAGAACAGGCCGTTTATATATATAAACCAGACCAACAACAAAAAAATAATGAAATAAAGGAGCAAACAATGGAAAAAAGAGAGATTAAAGAACAGGTAGTAAAAGAACTGAGAGATAAAATAAGATTATTAGATGATGATACGCTTAATAAGACATCACAGATTGCGGAAAGGCTGATAGACAAAATTAATGAGAGTAAACCTGACGAAGTCAGCCTTCAAGCTATGCAGCTTGCCCTTAATCATGCTGCCAGCATAACCGCAACTAAAATGACAGTCATTCAACAGTCTATTGACCCTTCTGAATCTACCCCTCAAAGAGTTAATGAGCTTGTAGATGGGGTTTTTGCTGCCTCGCTTAGAGCCACCGGCACTATGATTGCCACCCTGATGAAAAATAGAGAGCAGTTATTTGACTATAAACAGATGCTTGAAACCACAACAAATTATATGGCTGTGTCTCAGGAAGCTATAAAAGAATTTCTGGATGACCCTGAATACAAGCCAATAATTGAACAAACTCCTTAATTTCCTCAAGGTCTTTCAGGATGAAAGGTTTTACGCTATTAGAGACCCTTATCGTATTAATCATAAGCTCAATAGTGGCAGGAGCGCTTGTAAGCATACTAAGGCCGTCATTAAAGTATCAGACTGAGGCCCAAGTAGCCCTCAAGATGCCCGGTCTTTGCAAAAGGGCAGGGGACCATTTTAAAATATACCGTGAGATGACTAATGTAATTAACTTTCTTCCTAATGATTTTTCTACTCTCTTTAATATTTCAAGCAATACCACATCTGGAGGCATTAAAATAACAATATCCACTAAAAACACTTATTCAGGCAATGTAACTGTTCAAGGAGTGCAGTTTATAGACGGAAGATATTTTGCTGAGTGCGTAGCATATGATCAAATACATGGGAAAGCAGGACTTCTTCTCTTTAATAAAAGTGAAAAAACTAACTACGATCAAGTAAAAATTAATGGATATTATTAATCTTTAACATCCTCTCTTTTATAAAAAGGATATTATAGAGTAATATCGGATTAAAGGGTATAAAAATGAACAAAAAAGTTATATCAGCATTATTATTGATAACTTTCGGAATATGGACTATAACTGCTAATATTTCTATTCAGCCTAAAAATGCTTATGCTTTCAGCAGCGCTGCTATAGTGGCTGCAATAAAGATTGTAAGCCAACTATTACAAAAATATAATTCAAAAATTAGCAATTATACTAAAGCCGCCAGGAATACTTTAAATCAATATAGTAATTGGTGGAAAAAGGTAATGAAAGCCAAAGGGAGCATAGAAAGAGGTCTTTCCGTAAATGACCTTATGAATATTTTAAAATCAAAAGACCCTGAGACAGGAGCGCTTATTGAAGACCTTATAAAAAACGCTGACCAGACTACTCGCAATATGAGAGGGTTAATATCATGCAGAAAAGAGGGGAACTATGATGTTTGGACCAAGACGATTTTTGGAGATGATGTGAAAAGAAATGAATTTAATGATATAGTTAAAAATATTTCTAGATGGCTTGAAGAGGCTGATAACTGCGCTAATTGGAGCTATAAGCCCCCTGGTTCACATGAGGCTGCCTTAAAGGGCGTATGGCATAGAGTGCCTGTCCCGCCTACTTCATCTACCGTCAAAGACAAAAGCACATCAGAAATAATAGAACAGACTCAAAGGGATGCTGCCATGATAGCAGGGCCTTCTATAGATTTACAATCCAAGCTACCTGCCGTATCTGATGACCCTAATTTTGCCTCAGATTTTTTTAATAAAACGGTTATTCTGGATAGACGCACCCAATCTGCTGCCTCTACTGTTATAACCTCTGCTCTACATAATAAAATGGCACAGAATTATAAAGAAACTTTAAGAAAAATTAATTATTCATCAAGTAATTACAATATTTCAGATGGCATCAAAGACCTTGTCAAGCTCACGCATATAAATGTTCAGATTAATCTCGCTATTTTAGAAGAACTGGCAAATCAAAATATTATGACAGCTCACAATATAGGTTACATCTCTATGAAAGATAGAGATAGATTATTGAGAAATTACTATCATTATCTTGAAAATCATAAGACTTTAAAAGAAATTATGGAATAGATAACTGTTGTGCTCTAAATGAGCTTTAATGCTATTTTTAGCCTATCTTTAACCTTAAAGGTTATTCTCTTATGCACCTTCGGGACTTTCTCAAGATTACGCAGCAAATTACTGATAGCGACAATGCTTTTAAAACCTGTTTCAATAGCCCCTTCAACTGATGGAGGCAAACTTTTATCTGCAAATGTCCTTTCCTGAACAGTGCGCCTTAAATGCAAAATATACATGGCAATTGCATATTCAAGATTCATTGCAACTATATCCAGCCATGTCCGCTCTAAAGCCTCAGCTATTGAGGCCAGAAGCTCCTCTAATTCTATCTTATCCTCAGTGTCTTCTATCTTTTTAAGATGACGGTCAGATAGTTTTGATATATCTACCCAGAGGGCCATACAAACTGCTTCTAATTTCCATTCAGGAAGCCTTAAAAGACGCTCACCTATCTTGTTTGATATATATCCAATCGCCATTAATCGCTGTATCTTGCTCTCAAACCTGTTTATTTTCATCTTATCCCTCCTAAAAAACGCTCATGTCCATATCAAACATTGCAAAGGCATATATCTCCTCTGCCTGCTTTTTGAACTCCTTTGGAATTTTGTTATGCCCATTAGAGGCAAAGTATTCTCTTAATTCCTCTAATACCTTTAAAAGATCATATCTTCCATGTCTGGAAAGCCGTTCTTTAAGCCTCTTAAAAAGATTGCTATAATCTATGATGTTATCCCAATCCTCAAAGTCCGTATTGATAAAATCAGGCAGAGATGAATAATGGACCACATCCGTATCCGTATCGGTGTGCTTATTATCATCTGAAAACTCTATGGAAACATCTGTCCTGTGGCGGGATATGATGGTAGAAAGCCACTTTTTTACATAAGCTATGTCAGGATAACGAGTATTATCAAATGCCCTTGAAAACCCCTCGTGAAGCTTCATCTCTAATGACCCGGATGGGTCAATTTCATCTGCCTTTTGTATATAAGATGTAAGCAATGGCGCATAAAGCTCTATTATCTTTCTTTTTAAAGCAATCACCTCATTAAAAAGCGATTTCAGGTGTGCATACTCCTTTTGCTTAATCTTCTCCTGTGCCACATCAATAATAGAAGGCCCGCGCTTTTTGCGCTCTATATTCATCAATGAGGCTAATTCCTCTTTCTTCAATACAAAGAGGTGCAGGATAAAAGAACGATTCATGATGAAAGCGCCCTCTCAAGCAAGGTCACTGCATCTTTTCCGTATTTAAGGCTTTCTAATACATACTTTTTTAACTCACCTCTTAACGGCCTCTTCCGGACCAAATTTTCTACATTAAGCGCCATAGCGCAAAGCAAACCGAAAAATGCCTTGCAGCTATTCGTAAAGCCAGCTATATCTAACTCATAGTCGTCTAATCCGCCTTTTTTCTGCAATCTCTGTATCTCTTTATCCTTCTCAGATATAATCCTTTCCATCTGCCTGCCCATAGTATTTTTAACCTGCTCTTTAGCCTTCTGGACCTCTTCTCGTATCCTACGGTCTAATTCCGCCTGAATATTATTAATTTTCTTCAACAATCTATCTCTATCCTGCTTTACTGTGTTAAATTTTTCTTCTAACTCATTACGCTCTCGCAAGAGAGCTTTTCTCTCCATATCTATCTCAAGTATTTCTGAATTAAGTTTTGATATTTGATGTAAAAATCCTTCTTTTGCGTTAGGCTTTGCAGTCTCCATTTTTGCTTTAAGTTTCTTTATCTTAAACTCTAATTCTTCTTTTTCTGCCTCAAGCTTTTTTACCTTATCCTCATTATTAACGGCAGACTGCTGGTATTTGCCCATCTCAATGATTAATTCTTCAGTCTTATCTCTAAGCTCGCTCATCTCCTGAGCCCTTGTATCAATGGCCTGACAGAGCTGGTCATCAAAGTAAGATAAAATGTCATTCTGGACCTGGGTGGGGAAATGAGTAAGTATGTCTCTTAGCCAGTCTGGAAGCTCTCTTTTTTCCGCAAGAGCAGTCAGTTTAAACCTCTTCTCCTGCTCCTTCTCAATGGAAGCAATAATCTTTTGAGCCTCTTTAATGTCAATATCTCCCTCTTTGAGCGAGAGAAAGGAATCAGGCGCAAGTGATTTCAATTTAATGGCTGTTTGTATGTAACTATTGGAAACTCCAAATATTCTTGAGGCTATATCCCTTGCCTCATTACCAAGAGAAAAATTCGTCATTTTTGACGAATTTAGCGTTGCCTTTGGCCTTCCCTTTTTCACTATTCCGCTGTCTCTAAGCCTTTCTACATACTCAGCGCCCAGGGCCGCCTTCTGATGCTTTGTCAAATGACGATGCACTGTGGTGCGGGTAAGGATATATTCAACAAGGTCCTCTTCAGAGGAAAACTCTTTCTCCCTTCCAAGTATCTCTTCCCTGTCAAGTTCAATAAAGGCTTTAAGGCGGTTTCTGCCGTCCACCACTAAGTTGGTCCCGGCCTGTATTACAATAGCCTCTTCCTGCCCACGCTGTGTTAGGTCTAACTTTAATGCCTCAAATTCGTCCCTGCTCATCTGAGGGACAAGGGCCTCATTTAACGGATGTATTGAAAGCTCTGATGTTTTAAACCTTTTCATTGCCTCACTCCTTATTATCCTATAATAGAGTTTTGAATGTCCTGTTTGTTTTTTAATAATTTAAACGCCTTAGATATAGTAGTGAAGGAAGCCCCCAGTTCTTTATTTAATGCTCTGTAAGTAGTGTTGCTCTCAATATTAGCCTTAGAGATATGCCATTCATGGGCAGCCTCTTTAATCAATAGCGTCTCAATAAAATATTCATTTTGTTCCTTTCTCCATACTAATACCATAAGCGCTGCTAAAGCTGCCCTTTGACCAGTTGAGAGATCTTTATGCCTGTTTGCTTTTTCCATTTTTAACTAAACTCCTTATTCTGAGCTTAATAAGTCAAAGAAAACAGGATTTTTTAATGATTCTATCATGGTCTTTCTGTAAATGGATTCCTCTATGCGCCCTTCTTTTAAGAGGTTATTCATTGTTTCAATAACCTGAACGCAATACTTGTATCCCTGTTTGCCGATGGTCTCTTTTAAGGTTACTTGAATGGTCTTTGTATTCTTAAATCGCTTGGGAAGCGCCTCTATCAATAAATTAAAGGGGTCAACCTCTTCTTTTGGGTGCTTTTCTTCTTTAGATGGAGCTTCTTTTTTAGCTGGTTCTTCTTCTGAAAGTTGAGAAAGCTGGGTCATTTTATGACGCTCTTCTACATATTCGTTAAGTTTTAAGATATAGTCATTATCTTTATATTCTTTTAATTCCTGAAGAGAATTAAGCACTTCTTTCTCTCCATCTGGATATAATACGATATATTCCCATAATTTTCTTAATATATTGCTTAATTCCTCTTCCTTGCCTTCCTTATCAAAATACTGGATTTGAATATGCTTTTTAATCTCCTCAAATGCAGGCTCTACGAATATGAAGTTGGACGACTCATCAATAAAGTCTTGACATACAGTTGGATGGATATGAGATATATTAGCAAGTGATACGATAAGCCAGGGGCTCTCCATAGCATGGTCATATCTGATTACTACGGCATCTTTGAGAAGTAGGTGATGTTTTCCAATTCTTCTTATGAAAAAACCCTTAATCATAAGACCGTTTCTTAATGTGATTTGTATATTATGATTTACAATTTGCAGGAATTGAGGCACAGAAGCAGCCTGCAGCAGTTTTTCCTCAAATGGTAACGATACATCTATCTTTTTCTCCTCTCCTGATTGGGTCTTTTTTTCATGCTTCTGCTCTTGTTTGTCTTGTTTGTCGCTTTTAACCTTTTTTCGTATTTTAATACCCATTATTCCTCCTTATTTTTTGTGTATTTTATGCCAATCTTCTCTAAATGTGCCTTTACATCTTTATAGATTTGATTTTTTACAACCCCATCAAAAATAGGGGATTTTTCGTCTATCTGTCTTCCTCTAAACAGAGGGGACCGTAATGCCTTTTCTCTGGCCTGTTGGGTCAGTTCGGCCCTGGTCTCATCGTCTATATGGTCCAAATACTCCTTGACCTTCTCATCCCAAAACTCCTTATCAGGGTCCTTGGGGGGCAGTTGATTAGTTTGGGCATCCTGTTTATGTTTTGTCTCCATCTGTTCCACAAAACCTCTCCACTGATGTTCTCCAAACTCTATACTGCAAGCCTTGAGATACCCTATAGGGCTTTTAATCTCCTTCCCTTTAACGATAGATACCCAAAGCATGTATTCGGCCTTTCTTTCATATTCAGGGGTGGCTAAATCTTTAGGGATAAAATCAAGCCTAAAGTGCTCCTTAAACTTCCTGAAGATAGGGCTTTGTGTTGGGTCTATGACAGCATCAGAACTACTCTCTTCCTTATGCTTCTTAGTTGATGATTTAGGTCTCGGACATCCAGCCTCTTCATACTGCTGATAATACCTATCAAAATTCTTGAATAGGGTCTTAGGATTAAAATTCTTTCTATATTTAGCGTTAGAACACCAATTATCTGCTTTAAGAGCTAATACTCCCAGTATTTCGTTAAGAGTATGCTTTTTGAGACATTTACTTATAGTTCGTTTGAGCCGTCTGGTTAAAGTATAGGTGTGGTCAGCAAACTTATTGATATAGTCAATAATAGCCTGACAAGCTTCTTCAATAGATATAGATATATTTTGCGTAGGTCTTGGGTTAATTTTAAAGAATTTTGATATAGTATTAAAACTGCATCTTATTTTTGCAGCTATTGCTCTATAAGTAGGTTTAACTCCTTTTTCTGTGAAATTATCAATAGCATCTTTAATATCTTTAAAGCGGTCCCTTGGCTTAAAGAACCCCTTATCTTGTAGATATGATATACACTTCCTTATAGTAGTGAAAGACCCCTCTCCCAGCATCTCCCTTATCTTACAGTAGGTCGGTTTAATACCCTGCTTCTGGCAGTCTTTAATGGCCTGTATGATACGCTGCCACTTCTGAGGGATGTCTTGAGGGATGACAAAATCATCTGGTAGGGTATAATCCAGCACTATCATGGCACACCTCCCTTTCTCATCCCTGTCATACGGGAATAACAGCGATATAAACGTGCTGGATTACTTTTTGCCTCTCGTATTCCTATATGTAAGGGGAGAGTAACGAATTTTATTAATGATTTGCGTATATTATAATAAAAGAAGCAATATATATATAGAATACCTAACAGGTAGATAGTAATATTGGTCTTTGTTAATAATTTTAGTAAGTTATGTAGCGAGGCAACATAAGAGGTGGATTATTAGGGGCCAAATAAATTGTCTGGTTTTAATGAGAGCTTGAATGATCACTTTAAAAGGAGGCAACATAATGGGGTCACATAGTTTTTTACCAAGTGTGTTACGGTTTA
>JALWQB010000096.1 GCA_026994795.1 Deltaproteobacteria bacterium | reverse complement strand
GGCTCAGGGCAAGTGAGATGAATAGACCTGTAATGGATGCAAGGTAAAAATACGCCTTGTATCTGTTTAAAAAGGCAGACCTTATTGGGTCATTAAACTTGAGGGTCTTGTGGTCAATCAACCTATTAAGGGTATGCATTGAAAATACGAATATAAAGGCTATTAAGGCGCTTATGGAGATTGTCTTCAGGCTTTCTATGTTAAATATAACAGATGAGCCTATTGAAAGGGATGCCCCTGCCATGCCAGTAAGGAGGTTGCTTTCATGGAGAAACCTCATTATATTCCATGCAATCCTCTTTAATATAAACTCATTTTTTGAAGGTATTGCCTCAATGCGCTTTAATACCCCATTTATCACCCAGTTAGGCGTAGATGCCCCGGCAGTTACCCCTATGCAGGAAAACTCTCTAAGGGCGTTTTCATCTATATCCTCTTCTGTCTCAACAAAGAATACTGTCTTTCCCTCTTCCTGAGCGATCTCTGCAAGGCGTTTACTGTTGGCGCTTTTTTGCCCCCCTACCACAACAACTGCATCTGCCTCTTTTGAAAGCCTCCTTACCTCCTCCTGTCGTCTCTTAGTTGAGTCGCATATAGTGTCAAATACCTTTCCATCGGGAAAACGCCCTCTTATACGGGCTACCCAGTTATTAAACCGCTCCCTGTCCTGTGTTGTCTGGGCAACAATTATATATTCTCCCCTTATGCTTAATCTTTCCAAGTCCTCTTCATTTGATATGAGAATGCCCTTGTCTTGCGCATGACCCAGTATGCCCTTTACCTCAGGGTGCCCTTTGTCTCCTATGACAATTACATAGAAGCCCTTTTGACTGTAGTGGGCTGCAAGGGACTGCACCTTTATCACCCTTGGACATGTCCCATCAATTACTGTAAAATTGGCCTTCTCAAGCCTTTCTCTTTCATCAGGAGAGATGCCATGCGCCCTTATGATAACAGTGCCCTCCCCCTTCTGAGGTATGTCTTTTAATATCCTAATCCCCTTTTCTTCAAGCAATTGGAGGGCTGGGGGATTATGGATTAACGGCCCATAAGTATATAAAGGCCCGTCAAAACCATCACAGACCTCTAAGGCAAGGTCCATTGCCTCACGAACCCCCATGCAAAAGCCTGCTATCTGGGCAAGTTTTACCTTCTTCATAATTTCTATGATAATAATAAGATATTATAGCGTCAAGTTTGAGACTTAAATCCTTCACGGCAAATCACAGAGATAATTATTCACCTAACAGCAGATTATTCATGGCCATACAATACTGATCTGTATCCCTGCTTTTTCAAGTCTGACAGTAAATTCCTTGCTTGTAAACTGTGAACCCTGATCACTGTTGAATATTTTAGGCGTAGCTATCTTCAGCGCTTTCTCAAGGGCCTCAAGACAAAATTCTACTTCAAGTGTATTTGATAACTCCCACGATAACACGTACCTACTGTACCAGTCTATTATGGCTACAAGATACAAAAAACCTCTGCTCATCCTGATATAAGTTATATCTGTACTCCATACCTGATCTGGCTCTTTGATTGATAAGCCCCTTAATAAATAAGGA
>JALWQB010000095.1 GCA_026994795.1 Deltaproteobacteria bacterium | reverse complement strand
GGATATATATTATCTCACGCCTCCAGTCCATTTTTATTTGACACCTCTAATATAACTTCATACAGCTTATATTTAAATATAGCTATATGTCTATATTTTGTCAAGAGTTGCCAATAAAGGTCTTGACAGGGGATAATAAATGAATTATTTTTTTATTAAATACTTTCAAGAGTATGAAAATAAGAAAATTAAATGTAATGCAAACAATTAACCGATTAACCAATGTTATATCGCTTGACTCTTGCATGGGAAGAGGGGTAAATCGCGATTGCAGGATTTAGGCATTAATAATCCGCACAAGGGGAGAATAACGGCAGGAGATGACGGTTGGGTTTGATTTAAGGGTATTTGATGAACATGCTGAGGTGTGTAAGGTGCTTGCTCATCCAAAGAGGCTTATGATCCTTTATTTATTATCAGGAGGAGAGAGGTCCGTATCAAATCTTGCAGATTCCATAGGGATACCTATCGCCAATGTAAGCCAGCATCTTTCAAGGTTAAAGGCGGCGGGCCTTGTCCGTTGCAAGAAGAATGGACAGGCTGTCATATATTCAATTACAGATGAACGCATACCAAGGGCATGCGACCTTATAAGGGCAACGCTGTTAGAGAGGCTGCGTTCGCAGGCGCAACTGGCCGAACGCATAGAGGGGACAGGCCCGATGGAGGCCGGTGATTTAATATAACAATAAAAAAAGGAGGAATTAATATGGACCTTACATCCATTAAGGCGGACAAGGTTGTTGACGCAAGGGGGACAGCTTGTCCTGGCCCTCTTCTTGAGGCAAAAAGGGCGATGTCTGAGGTAGAGCCAGGCGGCATATTAGAGGTGCAGTCTTCTGATGAAGGCACTAATGACGACCTCCCGCTTTGGGCAGAGAATGCAGGGCACGACTTTTTAGGGATAATTGAAGAGGCAGGCTACTGGAGGCTGTTTGTAAAAAAGGGTGATGATGAAGATTAGGGTGATTTGAAATAAATAGCAGATATCTGGGCTATCAATATGTTTATTAGTGGATCGATTCCTAAACAGTATTTCTATCGACCGGAACTAAAATTTTCAGCAGGTAGGGGCACGTTGCAACGTGCCCCTACTCATCCGTTTTTAAATAGAAATATTGAGTTAAAGTCATTACCATAAAAATGATATGCTCTTTAGAAATCGATCCATTAGTTTATAGGCAGTTTATAAATATTATTTCGCTCGTTGTTAAGCTGAAGGGTTTTTATTATGAAAAAAGACAGCGCGGTTTATAATCGTCCTTCTATATTGGTCTTTTCCACTGAAAGCATCTCTGACCCCGGTATTGACCTTGCCGGGGCGTCTCACATGGACTATCCCGTTACTGTTTCAGTGATCTCTCTGCCATGCTCTACGGGTATTGACCCGAGGTGGATAGTCTTTGCCCTGAAGCAGGGCTTTAGCGGGGTGTTTGTCGCCGCTGACGGGATGGACTGCAGTTTTATAGAAGACTGCACAAAGAGGACGGGCGACATTGTAGCAAGGGCCCAGGAGCTTTGCAAGCAAGAGGGGATAGACCCAAAGAGGGTAAAGATGGCGGCCATCTGCTCAGTATGCTCAGAGGCGTTTCAAAAACACATGAAGAACTTTCATAGCGCCTTAACAGCGCTTGAGCAAGGTGATGATGAGGCATAGACGGATATGAATATGGAAAGAGAAAAGGCGGATAAAGGTCATAAAAACATCAGAAAGGTATCTTTTGACTGTGTGGTTGTAGGCGGCGGCATATCAGGTATGGAGACAGCCCTTAATCTGGCGAATATGGGCTTTAAAACGCTTATAGTGGAGAAAGAGGCGAGCATTGGCGGCAAGATGATATTGCTTTCAAAGGTATTCCCTACGCTTGACTGTTCAAGCTGTATATCTACCCCTAAGATGGCAGAGACCTTCAACCATGAGAGGATAACTGTATTTACATATTCAGAGGTAAAATCCATTGAAAATGCCCAGTCATCTGACAGCTCGCCCTCTGAAAAGCCCTCATTTGTCGTAAGGGTAAAGAGAAGACCCACTTATGTTGACCCGTCAAAATGCACGGGATGCTCAAATTGCGAAAAGGTATGCACTGTGCCAAGGCCAGACCAGTTTAACGAGGGACTGATTGCAAGGAGGGCTATATATATCCCCTTTCCGCAGGCTGTTCCCAAAAAGGCTGTAATTGAAAAGAAGGGGCTTTCTCCATGTTCGCGCTCATGCCCTGCCGGCATAAGGGCGCATGGGCTTGTCGCCCTTACAAGAAACGGCAGGTTTGAAAGGGGCGTTTTAAGGGCAATGCAAGACGCCCCGTTTTTAGGGGCATTGTCAGGGCTATGCCCAAGGTTTTGTGAAGGCGCATGCACAATGGGAAAGAGGGGGAATAAGCCTGTTCCTATAAGGGATATAACGGCATTTTTGTTAACCTTTGCCCCAACTGGCAGTAATGATACGGCATCCCCAGCAACTCGTCTCAGCCTTAAAGATATTAAAGGGGCTGAGGGGGAGGATAGTCCAGTTTATATAGTGGGAAGCGGCGTTATAGCCCTTTCCCTTTCTTATTATCTTGCAAGGGCGGGAAAGGATGCAATTTTATTAAGGGATAAAGGCAATGATGGCGCTGAAGGGGAATTAGGCGGCTTTTTATGGGATGCAGTCAGAGACGGGAGGATTTCGAGAGATATTTTACTTAAAGATATTGAGCTTATAAAGGAGAGCGGCGTTGCTATACTGAAAGACGATGAGATAGAAGAAGGGCTTTTAGAAGATATGCATAGGGAAAAAGAGGGATTAAAGGGGGTATTTTTTGAGGGCTCTTATAGAGATTTATATAAGATAGTTGAAGAAAAAGGGCGTTATGAGCTTTTGCCTTATTTTGTGTCAATAGCCCGCTCAATGTCAGAGGATATTTTAAGGGGTAAGCGGCCTGACGGCCTGTCAGGGTATGAGCAAATACTAAGGGATGGGATTGAAAGGACTGAACGCCTTAATAAGGATAGGGGCAATGGCAGTGATGCCCTACCTATTTATATGGATATGGAAAGGGCGGTTAATGAAGCGGGAAGATGTCTTGACTGCGCTGTGTGTTCAGAATGTTATGAGTGCGTAAGGGCATGTCCCGCCTCTGCCATAGACTTTTCAATGAGGGAAGAGGAGGTCATTGTTGACGCAAAGGCAGTGGTTGCCGCAACAGGATTTAAGCTGTTTGATGCGGCTTCAAAGCCCCTTCTCGGGTATAATAGGCTTCCTAATGTGATAACTGCTATGGAGATGGACAGGCTGCTTTCTCCAACCCGTCCGTTTAACGCTGTGCTTCGTCCTTCTGACGGCAAGGTCCCCGCCAATATCGCATTTATACTGTGCGCGGGCTCGCGGGATAAGACTGCCGAAAACCCGTGGTGCTCAAGGATTTGCTGCATGTATTCCATAAAGCAGGCGCAGCTTCTTATGGGCGCGATTCCAATCGCCAATATCACTATTTATTATATTGACATAAGGGCGTTTGGCAAGGGATATGAGGCGTTTTACCAGCAGGCAAGGGCAATGGGGACAAGCTTTATAAAGGGAAAGGTATCTCGCATTGAACAGGCTGATAATGGGCATGACCTCTTTGTCTATTATGAGGATATGGAGAGAAAGGGGAAGATACGCCATGCAAGGCACGACCTTGTAGTCCTTTCTACAGGCGCTGTTTCTAACCACTCATTGGCAAAGGCAATTAAGGGGGCGGATGCGGCTACTGACGAGGCAGGATTTTTTGATGAGGTCTCTTCCACCATAGAGCCGTCAATAAGCAATATTAAAGGGCTGTTTGTTGTCGGGGCGGCAACCGGGCCTAAAGATATTCCTGATTGCGTTATCCATGCAGGGGCATGCGCTGCTCAGGTCGCCTCATACCTTTTAAGGGGTGAGGGATAATGAGTAACAATGGAGACAAGATGAATAGCAACCCAAAAGAGACAAAAGACATAAACACAATAAATACGATAGGCTGTACCGATACTGGGGACAATAATAGAGAGAGCGATAAAGACGAGGGCAGTAAGAAGATAGGGGTTTTTATCTGTAAGTGCGGGGGGAACATATCAGACTTTGTTGATGTTGAAAGGGTAAGGCAGGCTGTCAGTCAGGAAGAGGGCGTGGATATAGCCAAGGTCAATATGTTTTCCTGCTCTGATTCCGCTCAGGAGGAGATGATAGGAAAGATACGGGATAGCGGGCTTGACGCAATAGTGATAGCATCATGCTCTCCAAAGCTCCATCTTCAGACCTTTAGGGGGATGGCTAAGAGGGCAGGTCTTAACCCGTATCAGTATGTTCAGGTCAATATAAGGGAGCAGTGCTCATGGACGCATACTCACGACAGAGAAGGGGCGACTGAAAAGGCCATAAGGCTTGTAAGGGCAGGCATAAAGAATGCGGCCATGTCAAGGCCGCTTGCCCCTATTGAGATAGAGACAGAGCCTTGCGTGGCAGTGATCGGCGGCGGTATTGGCGGTATGAGGGCCGCAATCAGCTTAGCTGAGATGGGGCTTAAAGTGTATCTTATTGAGAGAGAGGCAAGGCTTGGAGGCATGGTAAGGGATAAAGACGCCCTGTTTCCCTCCTTTGAGGATGGGCAGAGGCTCATTCAGGCCTTATCAGAAAGGATTAATGCCCTTTCAAATATTACCGTATTTTATAACGCCGAGGTTGTTGAAAAGCAGGGGACGGTCGGGAAATTCTTATTAACTGTAGAGATAACAGGGGATAGATCAAGTGATGACATTAAAAAAGAGAGGCTTACTCTTAAGGCAGGCGCAATTATTGTGTGCACAGGCGCAAAGAGCTATACCCCGTCAGAAGATGAATTTTCTTATTCCCATCCACGGGTAATAACCATAGAGGAATATCTCGGGCTTTTAAGGCAGACCAAGGCAAGGGGAGACGGCAGGCTCATAGTTGAGGGAAGGCCAGTTACATCAATTGCCTACATCTATTGCGTCGGGGTGCCCAAGAATGAATGCTCGCGATACTGCTGCAGCTTAGGGGTGTTTTCGGCAATAAGGGCCAAGAAACTCTTTAAGGATATAAGCCAGTATCACCTTTACAGGGAGATGAGGACCTATGGCTCTTATGAGGCGTTGTATCAAAGGGCGCTGTCTAATAATGACATATTTATTAAATGCCCTAAGAAAAGTCTTCCTCAACTAATCCCAAAAGGCAATGCAGTAACAATAATTACAAAGGACCTCCTTACCCACAAGGAGGAGATTGAGATAGAGGCTGACCTTGTTGTGTTGATAACGGGAATGGTTCCAGCAGAAAATAATGGCCTTGAAGATGCCCTCAAGCTCCCTATTGGTAAAAATGGCTTTTATAATGAGATACACCCCAAGTTAAGACCGGTTGAGACAGTCATTGACGGGCTATTCATTGCTGGATGCGCCCAATCCCCAAAAAATGCCAAGGAGACAGTAGAGAGCGCCCTTGCAGCGTCTTCTAAGGCCGCCTCCCTCCTGTTAGGCAGAAAGGTTGCATTAGAGCCGTTTGTCGCAGAGGTGATAGGCGATAAGTGCGATGGGTGCGGGTTGTGCATATCAAGCTGTCCTTATGAGGCAATTACCATAGATGATGATAAGGGCATGGCTGTTGTCAATGAAGGGCTATGCAAGGGAGAAGGGGCATGTGTGCCAGTGTGTCCTAATGAGGCGATACAGCTAAGGGGATTTGAGCACGATAAGATAAAGGCGATGATAAGGGCATTGATAAAAATGGGGGAATAGGTAAAAATAAATATTTTAGGGTTATTATAGTTAATAAGTTATATTTTAAGATGCAAAAAGGGAGAAGGCGCTTATGAGGTCTAAAAAAGACCTTTCAAAGTATAGAGATGAAATGGCCATACACAGTAAGATCAGGCTGTTAATAGGGGAAAACGGGCCTCTTACTGTTTCTGACATTAGCAATGCCCTTAATGTGCCCTCAGATGAAATTATGATGTATGTTATGGCAATGAGGCGTTACGGGATTATTGAGGAAGAGCCGAAGTCAAGGCGGGATATGTATTTTAAATATGGTTTAGCAAACGCTTATAACAAGGGATAAGGGTCTTATGATAAAGGCAAATCAGGAGATTTATAAACAACTTTTATCAATAGGGGATTTTAACGCCTCTAAGTGTTTTAGCTGTGGGTCATGCACTGCCCTATGCCCTGTGGGGCTTGATATACTGCCGCGCACCCTCTTTAGATACGCCATATTAGGGGCGGGGGATAAGATAATTGAGGAGAGCGATGCAATATTTTCCTGCCTCTTATGTAGGCTATGTGAAGAGATGTGTCCTGAGGGCGTTAATATCGCGGAGAATATCAGGATGTTAAGGCAATATATTGCTGAAAGGGAATATAATTTATGAACAGCGCTATGACGAATAGCAGGATGGATGGCAATCTTAATAAAATGAGCAGTAATATGAATATGGATAATAATAAAAACGCCCAAACAGACAGAAAATGCCATATATTATCCATGCTCTCCCAGAATCTTTCTATAAGAAGGAGCGCATTCCCATTAAGTTCCATTTCCCTTACTGCATGGGCAAGAGGGCTGGATATAAGGCGTGGCGGCAGCGCTGTTTTATATACGGGGCACATGTATCAGATGATTCCTTATTTAAAGGGGGCGCAGAAGAGGCAGTCAGCTATAAAAGAAGTCTCTGATAAGATGATGCCCATTGCAAGGCTTATAAACCCGTTTTTAAACCTTACGGGCATAATGTCTCTCTTTTCTGCTAATAAAAATGACATAAAAAGATACAACGGCTACCTGAGAAATATAGCAGTTATTCTCAAAAAGTGCGGGATAGAATTTGGTTATTTGTACGGGCTGGAGGACTATGCTGGCACGCTTTTATACGATATGGGCGTATATAATGCATTTGAAAGACATGCCGATAGGGTATTCAGGCGTCTTAAACGCTTGGGCATAAAGACGGTAATAACAGTTGAGCCGCATACAACTGAGATGTTTAAAAAGATTTATCCTATGGCAGTTGACGGGTTTGATATAGAGGCTGTAACTTACCTTGAGCTTTTAGAACATGCCCTAAAGTCAAATGGCAATATCTTTTCTCATATAAATAATGCTCAAAAGAGGCAAAAAAAGGCTGTATGGGTGCATGACTCTTGTGTATATGCCCGTCATCTTGATATGGATGGGATTATTGCCTCATTGCTCAAAAAGACAGGAATAGAGCCATTAATCCCCTATTATGGCGGAAGGCTTACCCATTGCTGCGGCGGCCCTATAGAGGCGCTCTTCCCTGAAAAGACGTCTCAAATAGCTAAAAGAAGGATTGAGCACTTTAAAAAAGGAGAAAACGAAGGCGATAACGGCCATATACCTGTGGTTACTGCCTGTCCTATCTGTCATCTCAACTTGCATGAAGCAGTTAGCGATAAGACAGTTGTGGAAGATGTCTCCAATGTCTTTATTAATGATATGCGAATAATGTGAGAAAGGGTATTTATAATTATAACTTATAAAAATATGAAAATTTATAATTAATAAGGGATAAGGAGGAAAGATAGCATGTCTGATACAATAGCTGGGAAAAAATTGGTAGTTATTATTACGCATGGCCTTGATGACCCTGAAAAGGCTACCCTTGGCCTTGTAGTGGCGAATGCTGCGCTGGCAATGGATGTAGAGGTTACAGTAGTATTTCAAGGCAAGGGGGTAATGTCATGCACAAAGGGGATGTATGAGCATATCATCGCCCCCGGTCTTAAGCCGTTAAAAGAGCTGGTTGATGGAATAATCCCGCTTGGCGGCAAGATGTATGTATGCATTCCCTGCATAGAGGAAAGAAATATTGACAAGGGACAACTTGTTGAAGGCGCAGAGCTTGTGAAGGCGGGAAAACTCATCAATGCCGTGATGAACGCTGATCAGGCGCTTACTTATTAAGCTTGATGCCCTTGCGCCTAAATACTGCACGGCGAAAAGGGGCGGAAATGGATTTTAAACAGATATAATTACGCCTAAATACTGCAATGAGTAGGGGCACGTTGCAACGTGCCCCTACTGAAAATTTTAGTTCCGGTCGATAGAAATGCTGTTTAGAAATCGATCCATTAGGCTCTTCAGACCCCGAACAACAAATCGCCATGCAGGATGTAGGTTGCATATAATGGGTTGCGAACAGTAAGATTTGAGTAAGGTCAGTGAGTAAGCCCGCGGCGCGTGATAGAAAGATCCGTCTTGACATTCTCATGGTAAAAAAGGGGTTAAGCCCTACCCGTTCTAAGGCTCAGGCCATGATTATGGCAGGCATAGTAAAGGTGAACGGCGCTGTTGTCTCAAAGTCAGGCATAAAGGTAGAAAACGATGTTGAGATTTCCGTTGTCGCCCCTCCTCATCCTTATGTAAGTCGCGGCGGCCTAAAACTTAAAAAGGCGTTATTCCATTTTTCAATTGATGTAAGGGGCAAATGTTGTATTGATGTGGGCGCATCTACTGGGGGATTTACTCATTGTCTCCTCCTTGAAGGGGCAATGCAGGTAATTGCAATAGATGTAGGCTACGGACAGCTTGACTGGGGCCTTAGAAAAGATAAGCGTGTAATTGTAATGGAAAAGACAAATTTTAGGCTTATTGACCCCTCTACCTTTCCCTATGATCCGGCTGAGCTATTAACTATAGATGTATCCTTTATCTCTTTGAGGCTTATATTGCCTGTGGCAAGGCAGTTAGTCAGTTATGGCGCATATATTATCGCGCTGATAAAACCGCAGTTTGAAGTCGGCCCTAAGCATGTAGGAAAAGGAGGGATAGTAAGGGACAAAGGGCTTTATGACATAGTGATTAACGATATTAGAGAGTTTTCACAAGGGCTTGGGCTAATGCCTGTCGGCGTAATTGAATCTCCAATCCGCGGCTCTAAGGGCAATAGAGAATTCTTGATTGCCCTAAAAAAGATATAAGTCTCTGCTCCTTAATATAAGGAATCTATGGGGACTTCTTCTGTGTCAATATATTCCGAAATAAGCCTCTTCCACCAAGTGGGTAAGGCAAAAGACGCCTTGTGGACTTCCATATTATAGAACAATCCTGAATAAGGAAGGCTGCCTCTTGGGGAGGATATTCCCCTTCCAGCCTTGCTTGCAGCAACAAATGCCATTTCATCGCCATAAGCAGGGACTGGAGCCCTATAAACCTCAACTGTTGGGAAAAATTCTTCAAATCTCTTTACTACGAATGGCATTACCTTTGGCATTGTAAGCGGCAGCCCCGACTGCCTCACCACAACTCCATTGTCTGAAAGCACATCAAACAGCATCTTGTGAAACAGGGGTTCAAATAAGGCTATCGCAGGGCCAATAGGATCAGTGGAATCAAGAAGTATGCAATCAAAGGTCTCTCTCCTCGCCCTTGCCTCCTCAACATATCTTGCCCCGTCTCCTATTATAAGCTCAACCCTTTTATCCTCCCAATCACCGCATATATCAGGCAGGTATTTCTGACATGCCCTTAAAACCGCCTTATCTATCTCAACATGCACTATCCTCTTAATCTCTTTATACTTTAATACTTCTCTTAAAACGCCGCCATCTGCGCCGCCTATAATAAGCACATTCTGCGGCACAGCGCCCATACCCTGAAATGGACAGTGAACAAACATTTCATGGTATATAAATTCATCCTTTTGCGTAACCTGAACTATACCGTCTAATGCAAGGCAGCGACCGAATAGCGGATTTTTGAAGATAAGCATATATTGATAAGGGGTCCTTTCCTCATAAAGGACATCTGCCTCATAACAGTGCATATATCCTGGTCCGATCCTTTCAGACCAAATAAAGCGAGTCAAGTCTCCTCCATTTCAGCAAGTTGTCCCCTCTTCATCTCCAAGACATGGACATATTCGGGGCAAAGGGCCTCCTTTATCCTTTCTAAGGCCAAATAGGCGGTCTCTCTTCCATGTGCAAATATATCAATTGCCGCATATCTATTTTCTGGCCATGTGTGGATGAGTATATGGGCTATAGGGCTTGAGGCAGTTCCAGAGACGCCGTAAGGGTTAAACTGATGAACCTTAACCTCAGTTATTTCTCTTTTACTTCCATTACTGCAATTAACCGCACCTGCTTTTCCTAAGGCCTTTTGTATTTCCCTTGCATCAGCAAGTTTTGGGAATGGGGCGCTCCATAATTCAACTAAAAGGTGTATCCCTATGCACTCTCTCTTTTCTTGAGCGCCTATAGCCTCTTGTTGAGCAAATGCCATTTGTTCAGTCATATTCACAACAGCACTTGAGTTCATGGCATGCCCTCCACAATAAAATAAATTGACCTAAATCCTGCACGCCAAAAGGGGACAAAATGAATTCTAAACATTATATCAGAAAATCAGGATTTAGGATTGACTATATAACATGCCTTGGGAGACCGTGCAAGCCTTTAACTTGAGTTTGATAGACTTGTAAAAAATCTTTAAAACGGCTATTAGCTTAAAAGACGCCACAAAATAATATAAGCCTTAAAAATTCAAATGGTTACGCAATCAGATTGCGTTAAAGGCGCCCTTTAAATATTAAACTTGAGACAGGAACATACTGCTGTCAGGCAGAGGCAATGCCTCTATCATAAAGCCGCTTCTGCCTTCAACTGCCTCAACAGGCCAGATTTCCCTTAATCTCTTTAGCATCGCCCTTACATGAGGAGGAGGCGGGGTTTTGGGTAAGGCCAATTCTATCTCTATCTTATGATCTCCCCTTGTCCCGTCTCTCTTAATCCAGCCCCTCTCTTCTATGATAAACACCTGTCCATAATTTGTCCCCGGCGGTATTCTCAATAGATAAGGGCCATCAATTGTCATTATATTGATCTTTGCGCCAAGCAGGGCATCCCATAAATCAAGCCTTAACTTGCTTACAATATCATATCCTTCAAACTTCCACCCATCTGGAAGGCGTATCCCGACCTCTATAAAGGTAGAATTTATATCAAGGCCGTCTATTGTATCAATTCTAAGGGTAGTTCCCGGCATTATACCCCGTGGAAGCCTTATAAATACCTCTCTTTCCCTCTTTATATAGCCCCTTCCCATACACAGCCTGCACTTTATCTGGTTTGAAAAGCCTGTTGCGCTGCAGGTCTTGCACATAATCCTTATAGGGGCGTTTTTTAAGGCATATTCCTTATAACCCTTTCCACCGCAAACAGGGCACAAGGGCCTTTCTCCATGCCACTTATAACCAAGGCCATCACAGCTCGGGCACTTGGCCTCAGGTCCCTGAAGGGCTACGCTTACCCTCTTGCCCCAAAAGGCATCTTCCATTGAGACCTCTATATAGAGAAAGGAATAGCCGTCGCCTGACATTGAGAATGACACGGCATCATAATCATCCTCATTATCAGGCTCAAGCACAGAGGCATTTACCAGCAAAAGAGAAGAAATCTTTTTATATGCCTCCGTAATCTGAAAAAAACGCCTTGACCTGACCGGATCATGCGGGAAGAGATCAGGATGACACGTCCTTACGAGCCTTCTATATGCCCTTTTTATAGATGCAATATCTGAATCTTCACTGATCCCCAAGACCTTCCACGGGTCTAATCCACTATTTTTAGAACCATTTCCCCAGCTCACACCTTAGCTTTTATCCTTTGGAGGCGCTTGAAGATTATCAGTATTTAATATTATAAGCAGCTTTTCCGGGAGCTTACATACATTCTTTACAAAATGTTTATCAACGCCATGTATAAGGTCAGGAGGGGCTTCTATCTGGTCTATCCCCACTGCCATAACGTCCCCTATCTGCTCAACAAGCAGGCTGATGGGCTCTTCCCTGTCTCCCATAATAAGATTATTGAGCTTTTCCAACGGCTTGCCATCCTCAACATGAAGCCCTATCCTCTTTCCAAGATGAACAGCAGTAAGTATCTGTCCCCTCAAATTCACCACTCCTGCCACATATTCAGGCGCAAGCGGCACAGGCGTTATGTCAAGCGCCCTGTTTATCTCTATCACATCCTCTATCGGCAGACCAAAAAAGTGCTCACCAAAATAAAAGGTGGCAAACTGGGTTGTAAGGTCCCTTACAACCTCAAGGGAACGCTCCCCTGCCTTTGCCGGCAATGTCTCTCCTTTTGTCTCAACCATGTCTCTTTTTCCTCCTATGCAGCCTGAGCCATTTCTTTTGTCTCAAGAAGGTGTTGAATTGCTTCTAACACCATCTCTCTGTTAAGTTTCACCTGATACTCGTCAATCCCCGCATCCTTGCCCCTCTTTCTATCCTCATCTCCAGAAAGAGAGGTAACGGCAATAATTGGAATGTGTTTAAGAGACGGCTCATTCTTTACAAGGCGGGCAAGCTCAAAGCCGTCCATATTGGGCATCTCTATATCTGTAATCAATATATCAAACTGCTCTGAACGGATAATATCCCACGCCTTCTGACCATCTTCCGCAGTAACTACATCATATCCAGCAGATATAAGATATGAGCTCAATAGATTTCTATAGAAGGTTGAGTCCTCAGCAAGGAGTATCCTCACGCCCCTGTTGCCAACGCCCCCTTCAGTGCCCTGTTCAAAAAACTCAGGGTCAAACATCTGGATTATCTGATAAACATCCACAAATAAGGTCGTCTTATCCTTTATTATCGCAGAGCCCAGAACGCCATCCTGCCTGAAGGTAGTCTCATCAACATCAATAGCTATATCAAGACTGTCCTCAATCTGGGATACCAAAAAGGCGATATCCTGATGATTCATGTGGAATATGATGAGGTGATACTCCTCCTGCTCTGGCACAGGAGATATAGGCAGAAAGCTCTCAAGCCTTATCACTGGTATAGAGCGCCCGCGATACTGAATAACCTCTCTCCCGCCTACAAGCTCTATGTCCGTTGCCTGTATCTTGTCCAGCCTGTTTACAAGCGCAAGCGGTATTGCAAAGAACTCATCAGGTGAAACTGTAAAGAGCAATAGGAACTGCCTTTCTTCATCCACCTTGGCCTGTTCATCAAGAAGCTGCGATTGAGTCAATGACTCCTCTCCCCTCAGTTTTAATGCAGAGGTAAGCCCTACTACATCAAGTATCAATGCAACCCTGCCGTCACCCATAAGGGTCGTTCCTGCAAAGGCATGAATGTGCTTTAGGTGCGTCCCCAGCGGCTTTACCACTATCTCCTCAGAATCATGGATGCCATCCACAACAAGCCCAAACTGCCTGTCTCCTGAATTAAGGACCACAATATTAAGGCCATTTGCGTCTCCCGCATCCGGCTCAGGCAGATTTAATACCCTGTTAAGCCTTACAAGAGGCAGAATTTCACCTCTTAATCTGTAAAACTCTGAATCGCCTATTATCTGAACATCCTTTTCCATATCATCTGGAGAAAGATGCACAAGCTCCACAAGGTTTACCTGCGGTATGCAGTAACGCTGACCGCTGCACTGCACCACAAGCGCAGGTATAATCGCAAGGGTCAATGGTATCTTTATCCTTACGGTCGTGCCCTGCCCTACCTCGCTCTGAAGCTCAACAGTCCCGCCTAACTTCTCTATGTTGGTCTTCACAACATCCATTCCGACTCCGCGGCCCGATATGTTGGTAACCTTTTCAGCAGTAGAAAACCCTGGCTGGAATATAAGCATAAGGACATCGCGATTCGTAAGCCTTTCTACCTGTTCATGTGAAATTACCCCCTTCTCAACCGCCTTTTTCTTTATCTTCTCAGGGTCAATGCCAGCGCCGTCATCCTGTATCTCAATAATCACCTGACCGCCCTCATGATACGCCCTCATAACAAGGGTGCCGGCAGCAGGCTTTCCCTTTTGAACCCTTATCTCCGAAGACTCAATGCCGTGGTCAATGGAGTTTCTCACCATGTGAGTCAATGGGTCTTTTATTGACTCTATAATAGAACGGTCAAGCTCTGTCTCAGCGCCCTCTATCTTTAACTGCACCTGCTTCTGGGCAGAACGGGAGAGGTCCCTTACAATACGCGGGAACTTGTTAAACACATTGCCCACAGGCTGCATCCTCGTCTTCATAATCTGCTCTTGTATCTCAGTAACCGCAAGGCTGAGGCGCTGGCTTGCGGTAAGGAGCTCTGTATCGCTCAAACGATTTGCTATCTGAGTAAGCCTGTTCCTTGACAGCACAAGCTCGCCTGCAAGGTTCATAAGCTTGTCCAGAAGGTGGACATCAACCCTTACATGCGTCTCTGTAAGCTGGGCAGTAGTAGGAGGGGGCCCTGCCTTTTTAGGCGGCGTCTTTGGGGCAGGTTTTGAAGGCTCTTTAGGCGACTTCTGCGCCTCTGCCGCCTCTTTTTTGTCTTCTGTCTTCTCTTCTTTTAGCTCTTCCTTCTTTGCTTCCTCTTTTTTATCCTTATCTGTATCAGCCTTTTCGCTTGGCGCATCTTCTTGTGAAGCCTCCTTAGGCCCTTCACCCTCTTCCTTTGGCTTTTCTTCCTTTGGCTTAACGCTTACATCCTGACCCTTTACTATCTTTTCAGCAAAATTTCTAAGCTCTACTATAAAATCAAGGTATTCTATATCATCAGGCTCTTTCCCATTCTGCTCTAACGATGCAAGTATAGCCTTTATGTAATCAACAGATTTAAGGAGTATAGTGGCAATATCCTCATTTATAGTAACAATTCCATCCCTTAGCTTGCTAAGTATATCCTCTGCAAAATGGGCAATGCCTTCAAGCGTAGTAAAACCAAAAAATCCCGCAGTGCCCTTAATAGTATGGACAGTGCGGAATATGCTCTTTATAAGGTCCATGTTGTCAGGCTCTTGCTCCAGCTCTACAAACTGCTGGTCCAAAAGCTCCAAATTTTCCTTTGATTCCGCCAAAAAATCTTTAAGAATGTCTTCTTCCATGCCCATTGCTCTATCCTCCTGACTTTTTCCAGCATACAGTCTTGCCAAAGGTTGTCCGCTTCATAGAAGGATCAATGCCTATTGGCGTCTCTGTAGCCCCAAGGAATAAATAACCGCCTGGCTTTAATACCTTAACTAACTTATCCACTATCTTTTTCTTTGTCTCCGGGTCAAAATATATAAGAACATACCTGCAAAATATGCAGTCAAACTGGCCTAACCCTACAAAGGGGCTTAAAAGATTAAATTGCCTGAAACGAACCAGCTTTTTAAGTTTATCCTGAACCATCCAGAATGCTCCCTGCTGCTTAAAATACTTTATAAGGAGCGTAATGGGAAGTCCCCTATTCACCTCCACCTGCGTATAACGGCCCGCCTTTGCCTTATCTATGGCCTGAGGCGAGATATCTGTCCCCAGTATCTCTGCCCTCCAGGTTGAAAGCTGGGGAAAATGCTCCTGAATTATCATGGAAATGCTGTATGCCTCCTGGCCCGTAGATGCAGCAGCGCTCCAGAAACGCAAATCCTTTTTGGCCTGATTCTTTTCCATTAATTCTTTTATAATATGATTTTTAAGCGTGTCAAATGGGTGTTGATCCCTGAAGAAATAGGTCTCATTTGTGGTCATAGCATCAATTATCTGCTCTTTCAGTTTGGGCGTCATCTTGAACTTCGCCTGCTGATAGAGGCTGTCAATATCCCTCACGCCCAATATCTTACACAGCTCATTCAACCTGCTTTCAAGAAGATATTCTTTTCCTTTTGACAGAGCTATACCACTGGACTCTTTTACCAACTGAGAAAAGAATTTAAACTGTTCAGGTTTTATCATCTCTTGTCCTTTGCCTCACCTTTTATCAAAAAATCTACTTTAGCTACCTGCAAATATCAAGCACTGACTGGGCAATAGTCTCAAGAGGGCATATCTTATCCGCAAGCCCTGCCTCTGCCACAAAGCGGGGCATCCCGTAAACAACGCTTGTCTCCTCATCTTGAGCAATTATATATGCCCCCTTAGCCTTTAATGACTTACACCCATTTGTCCCATCCTGCCCCATACCAGTCATAATTACTGCCGCTACCTTGCCCCTGTAGGTCTCAGCTAAAGATTCAAAAAGGGGGTCAACCGCCGGCCTGCAACTGTTTACAGGAGGATCCTGATTAAGCCGTATTATATATTGATTATTATTCCTTACTACCCTCATGTGATAATCACCTGGGGCAATATATACTACCCCTGCCTTAACTGCTTCTCCATTCTCAGCCTCTTTTACTGTAACCTTAGACTTTGAATTCAGCCTGTCAGCAAGCTGCTTTGTAAAAACTGGCGGCATATGCTGAACAAGAAATATAGGCAACCTGAAACTGGCAGGGAAACGGGGTATTACTTCATTTAAGGCATTTGGCCCGCCTGTCGACACCCCTATGGCCACAGCCTCAGGCCTGTAAAGGAGCTTTTTAAGCCCCCCAAACCTGTCCATAATCCCTTTTGCCTTTTCAGAAGGACATGTCCTTGAGGAAGTAGGCTTCTTAGAGGGCCCTGTCTCTTTCTTTTTACGAACAGACGCTGCAAGCCGTTTAATAGACGGAATGGGTTGCTTTAAAAGGGCTGGTCTTTTAACATTGGTCTCTGCACAGGCTATTATCTTGGGGACAAGCTCTCCTTCTATCTTCTTCTGGCTCTCTGATACCGCCCTTGTGCCAGTGGGCTTTTGAACAAAGTCAAACGCCCCCTTAGACAGGGCATCAAGCGTGGTCCTTGCCCCTTCCGCCGTTAGAGATGAAAACATAATTACCCCAGGAGTAAGCTTTAACCTTTTAAGCTCATCAAGAGTAGCCAGTCCGTCCATCTTGGGCATCTCTACATCCAGCACCACAACATCAGGCCTCAATGTCCTTATGAGCTTTACGGCCTCTTCGCCATTCTCCGCAGTGCCTATCACCTTTATACGCGACTGTCTTTTTAAGACGTCCTGAATTACCCGTCTAAATATTATTGAATCATCAACTATTAATACCTTTATCATACCTCTAATACCATTCTCACCTTTTCTTCTAACATATCCGGGGTAAAAGGCTTCATTAAATATTCATTCGCCCCCGCCATAACCGCCTTAATGACATTCTCCTGCTGGTTTTCCGTTGTTACCATCATAACCTTCATATCCTGCCACTTCTGATTTTCCCTTATCTTGACAAGGCAGTCATAGCCTTCCATAACCGGCATATACCAATCAAGAAGAACTATATCAAAAGGGCCGTCTTTTTCTATCTTTTCAAGCGCAAGCTGGCCGTTTTCCGCCTCAACAATCATCTCAAAAAGATCCATCTTCTGAAGCGCTGCCTTTACAATATTTCTCATGGACTTGGAATCATCAACTATTAAAGCCTTCATATTAAAGTCCCCTTAGCATTTAATTGAAACGCTTTTAAAATACATACGCCTTACATCATATCTTTTTTAAGATTACATCCACAATTATGCAACCCCTTTTTTAACCAAAAATAATATTTTATAGTGGACCCCAAAAATTGGAATGTCGTCAACCAAACAGGACAGCTTATTTGTTAATACAGGGGACAAGTTATTTGTTACTAACAAACTGCTCGTAGCAATTTAAGCCTTTTCCCCGTACGTCTTTTATGGTATAAAAACAGTAGGGGCTTGTCAGGGCGATGCGGGTCTGTTTAAACGCGGGGTTTTCCCGCTAAAGATTATACGACCTCGCTATCCCTCCCTCGCCCTTTTTATTACATTATACCCTTACCTTACACCCCTCTTTTCATGACAAGGGGGCGTGCTAATAAGCACATAAATTAAACATTATATCAGAGAGTTAGACAAAAGGAGACGAGATATAAAAATGGAATCTATCTTCCCTGTTGATGCAAGACGCCTTGCCTTGTGCGTAATAGATACGCAGGTAAAATTGATGGCAGGGATCCACAATCCTGAACGGGTTACAAAAGCTACTATATTGCTCTTAAAGGCTGCAAAAGAATTTAATCTGCCAGTGTTCATTACTACTCAATATGAAAAGGGTATTGGCCCAATCATTAATGAGATAGCGGAAGTCGCCTTTAAAGAGCTTGGGCTTAACCCAATAGATAAACTGGAGTTTGACAGCTTTTCAAACAAGGAGGCCTTAGCATGGCTCAACGGGCTTTCAGCCTCTGTTGATACGCTCATCCTATGTGGGGTAGAAACCCATATATGTATTCATCAGACTGCATTTTCCGCTAAAAGGCGCGGATATAACGTAATAGTATGTGAAGATGCGGTCAGCTCAAGAAAAAAGAGGCTTCATAAGGCATCAATAAAAAATTTTATATATAATGGCATACAGGTTTATCCTGCTGAAACAATAGCGTTTGAGTTGTTAAGACAGGCTGGAATACCAGAATTTAAGGCGCTATTAAAGTATATAAAATAAACCCTACAACCCTAAATTCTGCGCAACAAAAGGGGACAAAAGATTTAAGCCAACTTGGTTAAGCTAATACGCCTTTAAAACCACTTCCATACAGGCAAACTTTTATGAATTTTATTAGAAGGCTCATTTGAAGAGCCTTTAGAAGGGAGGTTTAACCCTGTCTTTGTCTCCTCTTTTATATGCCACTTTTTAAATGACAGAGGAAGATGCAACAATCCAGCCTTTTCCTCAGAGTGAGCCTCACTCCTAATGCCATTCTTAATCTCTTCAGGGGTAGGAACAGGCAATTTACTTGAGTATGGAGGCAATGATAAGGCAATATGCTCATAATGGCCGCTTTTAACATATTTATCCTCTTTTTCTCCTTTGCCTCTAACAATATTAAGAATGCCGCCTAATGATTTTAGGAAAAAACCTTTGTTATCAAACTGTTCAGGGTTATCATCCTCAGGCGGTAGGTCAGGAGTAATGTCAATATCTTCGCTATCTGATGAGGCAGTCAAGACCGTCTCACTGATATGGCTATCAGAATCAGGGGCATTAGCTGGGGTTAAGCCTCCCTTTGACTGTGATTTCAAATGATTCCCAGGCTTTTTTTTAAACTTATCTGAGGCGTCAATATTTGAAGCCATGTCTGAATCAGGGTTTGAATTCAGGCTTACATTAGCAGTTGAAACGCTATTTGGATAGCTGTCCAAATCAGTGTCTGGAAATAAGGCTATCCTTGAACAAAGGCTGTAAACCGCCCCCATTATCTGGTCTTCACTCTTCACTGTTTGAGAAAAAATCTTTACAGGAGAGGCATCATCCACATTAGCAGGCATTAAAGTAAGCCTTAACTCTATCTCCTTACCCTCCTCTTTTCCATTATGGGAAATAACACCCTTTAACCTGTAATCAAATCTATCTTGAACCCTTCGGCTATCCTCCGGCTCAATCACCTCTATCCCCCTCATCTCAAGACGGCTCTTAACGAGATATGAAACAACAGGCTCTATTTCCTGTCTGTTAAAATTAAGCGCCTTAACTCCCATAAACTCTACGGTCATAGCAATAGCTTGAGAATTAAAAGAAAAAATTAAAACACTCATAAAAGCTATAAAATAACCGGCAAGACCAACAAAAAAATATCCCATAATCTCCATATCCTCCAGTTTTCTATTATCTAATGGATCGATTCCTAAAGAGCATATCATTTTTATGGTAATGACTTTAACTCAATATTTCTATTTAAAAACGGATAAGTAGGGGCACGTTGCAACGTGCCCCTACCTGCTGAAAATTTTAGTTCCGGTCAATAGAAATACTGTTTAGGAAACGATCCACTAAATCCTGAAATTAGGTTTAATTCCTTCAATCTCTACTCTTTAAGCCATAAATTACAATATCTCTATCCACCCAAACTCATCTTCCTTTTCTCCATATTGTATGGCAGTTATCTCTTCAAAAAGCCTCTTTGAAAGGCTGCCTGTCTTACCATCATTTATGATATATTCATTTCCCTTATAATGCAGGGAGGCTACAGGCGATATTACAGCGGCAGTGCCCGTGCCAAAGCACTCAACAAGCCTCCCATCCTTTATTGCATCTATTACCTCATCTATTGAAAGCTCCCTTTCCGCCATATTAATGCCCCAGCTTGCGCCAAGCCTCAATACGGAATCCCTCGTAACCCCAGGGAGTATGCTCCCAGAAAGGCTTGGCGTAACTATCTCGTCTTTAAAGGCAAAAAATATATTCATTGTTCCCACTTCTTCTATATAGCGATGCTCTTTTGCATCAAGCCATAACACCTGAGTAAAGCCTTTTTCCTTAGCCTGCTCGCTTGCCATAAGGCTTGCGGCATAATTGCCTGCTGTCTTTGCCTCGCCGACTCCGCCTTTCGCCGCCCTTACAAACTCATCGGTAACAAATATCTTTACCGGGTTAAACCCCTCCGCATAATATGCCCCAACAGGGCTTAATATCACGGCAAGAATATATTCCTTTGCCGGCCTTACGCCAAGAAACGCCTCAGTTGCAATCATAAATGGACGGATATAAAGGCTTGTGCCCTTTGCGCCTGGCACCCACCTTTCCTCCACCCTTAAAAGCTCTTTTACGGCGTTTAACAAAAACTCCTCATCCACCTCTGGCATACACATACGCCATGCGGAGCGATTAAGCCTCTTCATATTCTCTCTGGGCCTGAAGAGCCTTACCTTGCCGTCCTTGCCCCTGTATGCCTTCAGGCCCTCAAATATTGCCTGACCATAATGGAGACATACGGATGCAGGGTCAAGGCAAAACTCCCCATAAGGGACAATCATTGGGCTATGCCAGCCCTTTTTGTCATAATACTGCATTATAAATAGGTGATCAGTAAAATGGATGCCAAAGCCAAGGGAACCCTCATCAGGTAAGGGTTTTCTGCTATCATCTGATAATAACTCTATTTTTATTCCATTGCGCCTCATTTATTGGTCTCCTGTATATTGTTAAATTATATTGGGATAGCTATAACATTTTAATCCAATTTTTAAAGTGCACAAATCTTATTGACCTTATTAAAAAGCCCTTCCTCATCAATGGTCGTCAGGGCAAAGTTATCCATAAGCTGTATGCCGTTACAGAACACATCCTGAACATTGGCCCTGCTTGCTGCATATACTATTTGGGATACAGGGTTATGGCACGGGAGCATATTAGGGGTATTTAAGGAAAACACGACAATATCTGCAGGCGCTCCCTCTCTTAATTGCCCAAGCCCTGATACCTGAAGCGCCTTTCCCGCAAACTCCGTTGCCATTGAAAGGACATAGGGGGCTGGGAGACAGGTAGGCTCTTCAGTTATACCCTTGTGAAGACGCGCTACTGTGCCCATCTCTCCAAGCATATTGAGATCATTATTGCTTGCAGGCCCATCTGTGCCTATAAGCGCCCTGTTGTATCCAGTCTGGCCCTTACTGCCATTAAGGCTGCCTATGAGCTTAGAGATAGGCGCTATGCCAGATGAGAGCTTTAGATTGCTTTCAGGGCAGTGCACTATAATTGCCTCCCTATCCCGCAAGATTTCAATATCCTCATCTGATGGGTGCACCACATGGACAGCAATTGTCCTCTTGGATAAAAGCCCCAAGGAATCCACATATCTTACAGGAGAAAGCCCTGTTTTTCCCTTAATCTCATCCACCTCCCACCTGGTCTCAGAAAGGTGTATTACCATGAGGGCATCTGTTTCATCCTGAAGCCTCTTTGCCTTTAGCAATAGCTCCTTTGAGCAGGTATAAGGCGTATGGGGGCATATAGCAATGTTTATCCTCTCATGTCCCCTCCACTTGTCAATAAGACGCCTTGTCTCATCTATGGCATGAAACCCTGAGGGAAAAGATGGCGATGGAAAGTCAAATAACCCTTCTCCAAGCCATGCCCTCATGCCGACTCTTTCAACTGTCTCGCATATAACATCCTCAAATAGATACATATCTATAAAGGAAGTGGTGCCTGAGCGTATCATCTCCGCGCAGGCAAGCTCAGCGCCAATCTCTATAAGCTCTGGCGTAAGCCTTGCTTCTCGGGGAAATATATGCTTTTCAAGCCATTCTTTTAAGGGCAAATCATCTGCTATGCCCCTTAAAAGGGTCATTGGGGCATGGGTATGGGCGTTTATAAGCCCTGAACAGATTATGGCGTCTTTGCGCTTAATAATATTTTTCGCCTCATAGCCCCCTGCCCTTAAATCCTCAATGGCCCCCGAAAAAATTATCTTCCCATCCTTTATCCCAACTGCCCCATCGCTAATGGGCGGCGAAGAAGGCTCTTTTATAAGGATGCCCCCTTCAATAATCGTATCAACCAGTATCACCTGCCTACTCCTTCTTAAGGTAATTTTCTGTCCATTTATAGTCCTTTTAATACCCCAAGGACAAGCCTTGTAAGCCTTTCCTGCCCGCGTCTCGCCCCTTCTATTACATCTTCTATTAAAATTGGCTGAAAGTTATCAGGGTCGTTGATATTTGCAATCACAGAAAGCCCCAGCGCCTCCATACCTGCATGAACCGCCACTATTACCTCTGGCACAAGGCTCATTGCAACGGCATCTGCCCCAATCATCCTGAGAAAACGGGTCTCAGAAGGCGTCTCAAGGCTGGGGCCAGAGACAGCTACAAAGACCCCCTCCTGTAAAGGGATATTTAACTTCTGCGCCGCCTCTTTTGCAAGCTCTCTTAATCGCCCTGAATATGCCTTGCTCATATCAGGGAAACGCTCCCCCCACTCGTCAATATTGATTCCCCTTAACGGATTATCAGGGATGAGGCTGATGTGGTCATTAATGAGCATAATATCCCCCCGCCTGAAAGAGAGATTGAGACCGCCTGCTGCATTTGACGCTATCAAGACCTTTGCGCCAAGAAGCGCCATAACCCTTACTGGAATGCCAAGCTCCATAGCGCTATAGCCCTCATAAAAGTGAAAACGCCCCTCAAATAACGCCACTTTTTTCCCGTAAATAGCCCCAAAATGCAGAGTGCCGCTGTGCTCAGGCGATGTAGATATGGGGAAATGCGGTATTTGAGAATAGGGGATTGAGGCCTTGCTGTTAAATGCCTCAACTGCCCCCCCAAGACCTGTCCCAAGCATAACTACCGCATCAACTGGAAGATATGACTGAGGGAGCTTGCCCCTCAAAAAATCAACTGCCTCTTCCACCTTAAACTTGATGGAGGGGGTAGAGGGGGTAGAAGGGATAGAAGGAGTAGAAGTTTTGGTAAAAGAACGCCAGGGTATCCCAGCATCTCCTCTATCCCCTATACAGCTTTTAAAAGATCTATACCCTATACCCCCTCTATCCCCTCTAAAACCTCTATAACCTATACCCCCTCTATCCCCTCTATCCCCTCTAAAACCTCTATAACCTATAGAGCCTCTATCCCCTCTACACCCTCTATCCCCTCTACACCCTCTACAGCCTCTATTTATTATCCTCATACCAGTCCCATCTCCCTTAAATATGTCTTTGTTGCCTCATAAGCGTCAAATGGCCTTACA
>JALWQB010000094.1 GCA_026994795.1 Deltaproteobacteria bacterium | reverse complement strand
ACAGATTTTAAAAGATATTATCAAGGATACCCCCCAGGGGGTAGTTGTAATAGATAAAGAACTGAAAGTATTTTTGACAAATAAGGCATTTTCATTAATGACAGGATTTAGAGAAGAAGAGATAAATTTTAGTGATATTAGCCGTATTTTCCCCGATAATCATCAGACGACTTCATTAACGAATTCTATCAAAGAGGGAAAACTTGCCTCTTTTCACAACTTTTTTCTCCTGAATAACAAAAGAGAGTTTATAACAACTGATATATTTTTTCATCCAATTACGCTTTCATATAGCTCACCTGTCATAGGTATGTTGATTGTCCATGACCTGAGAGGAGACGCCAAACGGTTGGAAGAGATGGTAAGCATTGAAAAGATGAAGGCATTAAGCCTTATGGCAAAGGGCATAGCGCATGACTTTAACAATATTTTAGCCATGATATTAGGAAATGTTGAGATATTGATAGAAGATTCAGAGACCTCTAAGAAAAATGATTTTATAAAGCGCTTAAAAAATATTCAGGAGGTTGTAATAAAAGGAAAATATATTGTTCAGAGACTAAATGCATATGTGGGAATGCGTGGGTCCGCGAGGCCGTATGTCAGAAAATTAGATACAGCAGTTGAAAACGCACTTGATTATATAAGCCCGCGCTTAAAGGAGCTTTCTGAAAAAAATGGCATATTGATAAGGATAATAAGGGAATTAAGCTACAATGGCCCTGTGCATATCGTAGAAGATGACCTTAAAGAGACGCTTATTAACCTGCTGTTAAACTCCATAGATGCAATGCCAGACGGAGGTGATATTGAAATAACAACAAAGCAAGAGGAAAACTATGCCCAAATATGCGTTAAGGATAGCGGAGAAGGTATCCCTGATGAGTATAAGGACAAGATATTTGACCCATTTTTTACTACAAAAGGCGTAAAATCATCAGGTCTTGGCCTATCAATAGCTTTAAGTATGATTCATAGGGCACAGGGGACAATTATGGTCAACTCATTAAAA
The DNA here is from genome assembly GCA_026994795.1 of Deltaproteobacteria bacterium. Classification (GTDB taxonomy): domain Bacteria; phylum Desulfobacterota; class Dissulfuribacteria; order Dissulfuribacterales; family Dissulfuribacteraceae; genus JALWQB01. The sequence continues at coordinate 569 of JALWQB010000094.1, read as the reverse complement.
GACCGTGGGACATCATTTATTATAAGGCTTCCAATAGCAAAAGGAGATGACATTACTGCAACTATTAAATCACCTTTAGAGCCCTTGTCACAATCTAATATTGCAAAATTAAATATACTGATAGTTGATGATGAAGAGGTAATAGTTGACCTATTGAGCACAGTATTAAAAAATATGGGGCATAATGTTGAAGGCGTATCCGACCCTGTAACGGCAAAAAATATGATAACCAAGAAGGGGATTGACCTTTTATTAACAGATATTGGAATGCCTGTAATAAATGGATTTGAACTGGCATCTTATGTAAAAGAGGTATCCCCTGAGACCAAAATAGTATTTATAACAGGCTGGGGAGACCATTATAGCCCCTCTGACCTCTCAGAAAAAGGCATTGATGGATTATTGAGCAAACCATTTAAGATAGATGACCTAAAAAATATCATTCAAAAGATATTTTGCCCGCTCTAACGAATAAGGTTAGATTGTGTGAGTGAGCGTAAGCGAACGAACCACAATCTGAACCGTTTGTTGGACAAGCCCTATTCCGTATATAGAAAAAAGCTTTTTGG
>JALWQB010000093.1 GCA_026994795.1 Deltaproteobacteria bacterium | reverse complement strand
ATTCAAGCATTATGCCTTTTAGAATACGCCTTATGATACTATCTCTCCTTCTTGCTTATGAGATGCCTAAGCCTTCGGCACCTCGCTCATATCTTCTTTTATAAGATATAATATCTTATACTTTTTGCCTATATTATCTTTTAATCTATCTATTTCATTGTCTTTCATATCTTGAATCCTTATATATACCTCCCTAAAACCTTCAGGGACATTTTCCTTTGAGGTCAAGACGCTTACAATCCTCGCCCCTTCCTCCCTCATCGCCACAAGCAGCTCATGAAGCGCCCCTGACTTATCTTCAAGCTCCACCGCTATCTGAATGGGGCTATGATATATCCCCGATATGCTTATCATGACCTTTAAGATATCAGTTTGCGTAATAATCCCAACGACTTCATTATCATCATTCGCCACAGGAAGACCTGATATCTTATCTTTCAGCATTATTGCAGCTGCCCTCTCTACGGAATCAGTCTCTCTTAAAGTTATTGGATTTGATGTCATAATGTCTTTTACCTTTATCTCAGACAGAAGGTAATAAAGCTCATGCATATCAAGCGTTGTAGTCTTAGAGGGGGTGGCATCCTTTAGATCCCTGTCAGTAACGATGCCGACAAGCCTTCCATCCTTAACCACTGGTATTCGCCGTATCTTATTTTCCTTCATCAACTGGGTAGCCTTGATTATAGAAGTATTTTCCTCTATAACAAGCGGGCTCTTTGCCATCCATTCTTTAACAAGCATAATGCCTCCTTGAATATAATATCAAATGTAATAGATTAATTTCCTGTCCATCTAACAAATCTTATGGGGAAGTGTCAAGGGATGGTAAGCAAAAAAAAATCATTTGTTATAGTAGGCCCTGGCTCAATGGGGATGCTTCTTGGCTCTTATTTAGAAAAAAGGGGCGATGTATCAGTAATTCTGTTTGATAAAGACCCTGAGAGAGCGTCATTTCTGGCGAAACACGGCATAGAAATAACTACAGGCTGGGATATGTCCTTTAGGGCAGTTCCCGATATAACAACCTCTATAGAAGCAATAAAAAAGGCGGATGTTATCCTGTTCGCGACCAAATCTTACGCCTTGAAAATTGCGGCTGATATGATAAAAGGCGCTATCCTACGCGATGCTATTATTATAGGCATTCAAAATGGCATTGCCCATGTAGATATATTAATGAAGGCATTCCCTGATAATCCTGTAGTATTCATGGTAACTTCACAAGGCGCTACAAAAATCGGGCATAACAGGGTATTTCATGCGGGAAAAGGCGCAACCTATATCGGCGGCGCCTGTGGCATTAAGGCAGTTGAGCCCTATATAAAGTGGCTGCAAGAAATTTTTTCAAATGCCGGGATTGATTGTGAGGCAGTAGGGGATATTATCCCGATTATGTGGAAAAAACTCATTATAAACTGTGCCATAAATCCCTTAACTGCCCTTACAAAGAGGAAAAATGGAGAGCTTCTTGAAGAAGAATCCATTATAACCCTTATGGAAATACTCGTAAAAGAGGTATTGACCGTAACGCAAAAAAATGGGATAGATATCGGTCTTAATATCTCGTCTGCAATGAATATGATTTTAGATGTATGCAATGCAACCAAGAAAAATACCTCTTCAATGCTTCAAGATGTGCTTCTGGGAAAACAGACGGAAATAGACGCCATCAATGGACAGATAGTCAGGATTGGAAAAAAATTAGGGTGCAATGTCCCGATAAATCTTGCTATAACCCTGCTTATTAAGGGCTTAAGAAAAAAGTTACCTCAAACTTAAAATAATCATTATAAGTTATAAAATATATAAGGAGGATAAAGGAGTATATTTATAAAACTTACGAGGAGAATGTTATATGGCTGAGAGGAACAGGTGGAAAAGGAATAATAGAGAAATAGAGGAAAAAAGCGAGCTTGAAAGGGCGCTTGACGACCCGCATCTAAAAAGGCTCTACCTCAAAGAGGTTGAAAAGTTTCTTAAAGGAAACTCTGAAAAAGGAAGGGGCAGAGAAGAAGATAATGCCCTTAAGGGGCTTAGACTCTCATTAGGGACAGACAACTTCCAACAAAATGCCATTGAATACATAAATAATTTTGGCATACCAGATGATTGGAGTGTTATACTATCGCTTATGGACATTGACGCGCATTCAGATATAGTAGTAAAGGCTATTGAAAGGGCAGAGCAGATGTTTGGACAAAAAGGGCAGATTGAACAAAATGCCTTTTTAAGTAAGTTAAAAATACTGTCAATGACCTCAAATGACCCTGACATCTCGGAATACGCTGAGGAAGTTATAGAAAAACTATGTTAAAAGGCATAATAGCAGAAAAAGGACATTAAAAGGGGTTTTATTTAAAAATTAAAGGATTTTAAGAATATAAATGAAAAAGACGGATGAAAAAACAGATGATAACTATAAATTAATTGACGACTACATCGCCCACCTGTCTTTTGAAAGGGGACTTTCAAACAACACCCTTACGTCCTATTCTAATGATATAAATGCCTTTTTTAGATTTATTAGCTCTGAAGAAGGCATCAAGTCAATTAACGACATCACCCCATCCCTTATATCTAAGTGGATAAATAAGATAAGGCTTGAGGGTCTCTCTAACAGGACAGTTGCAAGGCGCATATCTTCAATAAAGGGCTTTTTTGACTTCTTAGAGTCTTATGGGCTGTTAAGTTCATCCCCAGCATCCAATCTGACAACGCCTAAACTCGGACTAACGCTTCCTCACGCCCTCAGTGAGGAGGAGGTATTGAGGCTCATAGAGTCCCCTGATATAAAGACCGCGCTTGGCCTTAGAGACAGGGCGATAATGGAATTTGCTTATGCCACTGGCGTAAGGGCAAGCGAGCTTTGTAATCTTCCCGTAAGCGCAATAGATTTTAATCTCGGCTTTACGAGGATAAAAGGAAAGGGGCAAAAGGAGAGAATAGTCCCGATAGGAAGCGCTGCATTAGATTTTGTAGGACAATATATAAAGGAGGCACGTCCATGCCTTACAAGGAGGCGCATTAGCTCAAGGCTCTTTCTGTCTCAAAAAGGAGGAAGCATCACAAGACAACGATTCTGGCAGATTTTAAAAAAATATGCCTCTGTCGCCGGCATAACAAAGGATATAAGCCCGCATACATTAAGGCATTCATTTGCAACTCATCTATTAAAGGGAGGCGCAGACCTTAGAACTGTCCAGCTGCTGTTAGGCCATCAAAATATAGCTACCACCCAGATATATACCCATGTGGATATAGAGCACCTCAGACAGACGCACAGACGCTTTCATCCAAGGGCATAATAGATGTTTATATGGTTATTTAAGAAGATGTTAAGCATATTTCCATTCTCTATCGGAAATCCTATTGACAAGTAAAGGCTATGTTCTTAATTCTTTTAGTGTGTTCTTGAATAAACTAAAATGATGCAAAGGAGGTAAGGAGGTTAAAGGATGCCAATATATGAATATGAATGCGAATCATGCGGAAAGGTAATAGAAAAATGGCAAAAGATAACTGAGAAACCCATTCAAACCTGTGAGCGCTGCGGTGGAAGGCTTCATAAGCTTGTATCTATGTCAAGTTTCCACCTTAAAGGAAGCGGCTGGTATGTAACTGATTATGCAAAAAAATCTACAAAAGATGATAAGAAAGAGGCCTCGTCGAAAACAAAAGACGCGCAAGGCAGGGGGGCATCCTGTGGTTCTAATGTAAAAGTCAAGGGGGGCTCCTCCGGGCAACAGGCATCAGCAGGCGATTCATCTCATTCATCAAATAAAAAGGCAGGCAAATAATTATGCTTATAGTAATGAAAAAGGGCGCAACTCAGGAAGATATTGGGCGTGTCATAGATGTAATCCGCTCAAAGGGCTGGGAGCCTAAGGCCATTAAAGGCGGCGAGCGCACTGCTATCGGGGTATTAAGAAATGATGGCGCAGTAGATGCAGGGCTCTTTCTTGACCTCTCAGGCGTAAAAGAGGCAATTCCTGTATCAAAACCCTATAAACTTGTTAGCAGGGAGATGAGGCCCCAGAAAACCGCTATAAATTTTGGTGAAGGGGTGCGGATTGGAGATGGCTCACTCCATATCATTGCAGGCCCATGCGCCATAGAATCAGAGCAGCAGGCAATAGAAACGGCCTTTAAGGTAAAGGAGGCGGGGGCAGCATTTTTCAGGGGGGGCGCGTTTAAACCGCGCACTTCTCCCTATGCGTTTCAGGGGCTTGGCATTGAAGGGCTCAAGATATTAAAGAAGGTAAAAGAAGAAACAGGGCTTTTTACCGTAACTGAGGCTACTGACATAGATAATATTGGATATGTCGCGGAATATGCTGACATCATCCAGATTGGCACAAGAAATATGCAAAATTATTCACTTCTTAAAGAAGCAGGGCGTTCAAAACGCCCAGTGCTCTTAAAACGCGGGATGTGGGCTACGGTTGATGAGTTCCTGATGGCAGCAGAATATATAATGAGTGAAGGCAACGATGAGGTTATCCTGTGCGAAAGGGGAATAAGGACATTTACAAGGCACTCAAGAAATACCCTTGACCTTAATGCCATCCCATTTCTTATGCGGGAGACGCACCTTCCGCTATGTGTTGACCCAAGTCATGCTGCGGGCAGGAGGTATCAAGTTGAGCCATTATCACGCGCTGCATCAGTCATGGGTATTGATGCATTACTGATAGAGGTGCATATAAGCCCCGAAACCGCCCTTTCTGATGGGCCTCAATCACTGTCTCCTGATGAATTCTTCAATCTATGTGAGGAATTAAGGGGGCTTGGGGTATTATAAAATAACCCCTAACTCCTGCACGGCGAAAGGGGGCAAAAATGAATTTTAAACGAATGAATGGGGGATTAAGTAACATAAAGCTTGTTTCTAACATTCACTTTTTAAGCGAAAATAGACTTCAGTCTTTTTTACCCCCTTTTGCCGTGCAGGAGTTAGGTTAAAAATTCCTTATAAGAGGAGGAATGCCCAATGGAATTTGAAGCCGTAATAGGACTTGAGGTGCATTGTCAGCTAAAGACAAAGAGTAAGATATTCTGTTCATGCTCAACAGACTTTGGCGCACCTCCAAATACGCATGTATGTCCAATATGTCTGGGTATGCCAGGGGTATTGCCTGTATTAAACAAAAAAGTATTAGAATATGCCTTAAAACTCTCTCTTGCCACGAATTGTTCTATTAATAACAGAAATATCTTTGCAAGAAAACACTATTTTTATCCTGACCTTCCCAAGGGCTATCAGATATCGCAATTTGACCTGCCAATAGCAGAACACGGCTGGATAGAGATTGAGAAACAGGATGGAACAAAAAAACGTATCGGCATTACACGCATACACATGGAAGAAGATGCCGGAAAGCTCATCCATGATGATAAGAGGCCGTTAAGTTATGTTGACCTCAACAGGACAGGGACCCCCCTGCTTGAAATCGTAAGCGAGCCTGAAATAAGCGCCCCTGAGGAGGCGGGGGAGTACCTTAAGGTATTAAGGGAGCTTGTGCGCTATCTTGAGATAAGCGATGGCAACATGGAAGAGGGCAGCCTCAGGTGCGACGCAAATATCTCTATAAGAAAAAGGGGTGATACAGAACTTGGCACAAAGACAGAGCTCAAGAATATGAATTCATTCCGTCATGTTCAAAAGGCTCTTGAATATGAGATAAGGAGACAGACTGCCCTTATGCTTGATGGCCAAAAAATCGTGCAGGAAACCCGCCTGTGGGATGAGGCAAAGGGCATAACGCTCCCGATGAGAGGCAAGGAAGAGGCACATGATTACAGATACTTTCCTGACCCTGACCTCATACCTGTAGAGATAAGCGCTGAATGGATTGACGACATAAAAAATGGCCTTATAGAGCTGCCAGCACAAAAGAGAGAGAGATTTAAAGCTCAATATGGCCTTCCTTATGAGGATATACGATCTCTTACCGCATCAAGGGCGCTTGCAGATTTTTTTGAAGAATGTGTCAAAAAGTTTAATAATCCCAAAAAGGTGGCTAACTGGATAATGGTTGAGCTTATGAAGCTCTTAAAGCAGGATGCCTTGGATATTGCTCAATGCAAGATACAACCCCAACATTTGGCAGAGCTTTTACTCCTTATAGACGAGGGCAAGATAAGCGGTAAGATAGCAAAGGATATACTTGAAAAGACCTACGCAACAGGGAGACCCCCAACTGATATAGTAAATGAAGAAGGTCTGTTGCAGGTAAGCGATGATGATACCCTGTATAGCGTATGCAAAGAAGTGGCAACAGAAAACCCAAAAGAGGTAGATAAGTTCAGGGCAGGGAAGAAGAAGGTAATTGGCTTTTTAGTCGGCCAAGTTATGAAAAAAACAAAGGGAAAGGCAAATCCCAAAAGGGTCAATGAGATATTAATAGAACTTATTGGGTAGAAGAGCAAGAGAAAAGGGGCCAAGAGGCATCTATGTTCTTTGCTTTTGTATAATTACTTATCCCCCAATCTGATACAATATCTGCCTGCCCTTTCCTGTCCACATCTCAATATCCAGCCTTCCATCGCCGTTAAAGTCCTCAAGACGCCATGCCATGCCGTTTTTGTCCTTGTTTGCATT
>JALWQB010000092.1 GCA_026994795.1 Deltaproteobacteria bacterium | reverse complement strand
TGTATGCTGTCGCACTCATCTATCCTGTTGAGACAATAGATAATCCTGTCTTCTCCTGACATAGCCGGGAGCGTCCCTCTTATTGCCTTATATGTCTCCTTTATTGTCCCTGCCTTATGAGGGTCAAACATGAGCACGATACAATCTGAAAGCCTTGCAAGCTCTCCTATAACCCCAAGGTAGTCATAGCCCCTGTCTTTTTCAGTAACAGAGTCAAGCATACCAGGCGTATCTATGATGGCAAAATCTTTTAATATTTCACTTTTAACCTTTTTTAGCCTGAAATGAGCGATAAAATTTTCACCAAATGCCCTGAGATGCTCAAATGGCATATTGGGGTCGCTTATTATAGAGTTCCCAGGGACAATAATCTCATTTTTATCGTCTGTATCACCAGAATCGTCATAGGTTATTATTGTAAAGCTGTCATCGGTTGGGGCCTGACCAGTCCGCTGAATAGGCGCGCCAATAAGCTCATTTATAAAGGTTGATTTCCCTGATGAATAATTTCCGACCAATAAGATAATGGGCTTCCACTTAAATGGAGTGAGTATCTTATCAAGATTAAATCCATATCGTCTGAAAAAAAAACCTAATTTTTTTAAAATAGACTTTTTTACCTCTTCAATAATGTCCTTTTCAAGGTCGTTCATAGCGCCCTTCCTTCCCAATCAGGCAAAGAGCCTTAAAGGATAATGCTTGATTTAGTTGCCTTTTTATATTTTTGTTTTATCTATAATTAGTTATGATTACAGTAAAATTTATTGTATGCCTTATATAGGAGGCAACGCCCAATTAATAACGCCAGTAGAGAAGCGGTTATAACTTTAAAACTCAATGGTAAAAGCTCTTCAGTGGAAATGAGCGTATTAATATTATACACATTGACTATTCCATTTAAAAGAGCGCCAAACGCCATTGCGCAGATACAGGCATTCATAATATATATAAGGACATCTCGTTTACCAAAGATATTATATATAGCAGTCAGTTGGGCAGTATTTGTAAGCGGGCCCGCCATAAGGAATACAAAGGCCGCCCCTTGTGATGCGCCTTTTAGCAGCAGGGCAACTGCAATAGGCACAGATGATGTAGCGCATACATACACGGGAAGCCCCAAAAGAAGGGCAAATAGTAGCCCTTTTATCCCGCCTCCCAAACTTGCCTCTATAATCCCGTTAGGGACAACCGTCTCTATTATCCCGCCAAACAATATGCCTATTATAAGGGATGGGCCTATCTCATCAGGCATCTCAATAAATGAATAATAGCCAAACTTTTTTATCCCTGTTATTAATCTATCTGATAAAGCGTCCATACATCCGCTTTCCCTACAACCCTTATCCTCTCCATCTTTTTCCAACTCGGCCTTACATGAGCAGGAACATGAGCAAGAAGGGGCCGACGTAAGGGGCATGGAGGCATTAGAGGATTTAGCGGAGTTATCCTCTTTTGAAAACGCCTCAATTGCAACCCCTCCAATAATGCCGCTTATAAATGCAGCCACTACCCTGAATATGGCAAAGACAGGCCCTAAAAAGCTCCATGTAACAATAATACTGTCAACCCCTGTTTGAGGGGTAGATAAAAGAAATGAGGCTACAGAACCCTTGCTCGCCCCCTGTCTTTTTATTGATACGGCCACTGGCAGCACGCTGCATGAGCACAGGGGAAGCGGAATGCCCAGAAGAGAACCCTTTAATATTGACATGACGCCAGCCTTTCCCAGCGTCTTTTTGATATAGTCAGTTGGAAGCAGCACAAATGATATCCCCGCCACTATAAAGCCAAATAGTATGTAGGCAGACATATCAACAAAGATATCAATTGATGCGGTTATTATATTTATAATCAACAAAGAGCTTCTCCTTATCAAAATTGGGATTTATGCCGAAACGGGTGAGAACGAAGTCATATTTTACAGGGTCATTTGGCGAAATTGCCCTGAATGCCTCTGTTATCTCTATGGCAGTATTGATATTGCATCCATTCCTCTTTGTAAGCCCGAGCCTCTTAGCTATCCTGAAAAGGTGGGTATCAAGGGGAACCAGTAATTTCTCAGCAGGGAACAGGTCATTCCAAAAGCCTATATCAACCTCATCATCCCTTATCATCCATCTTAAAAATAGAAACAGCCTCTTACATGCGCTTCCTTTTGATGGTTGAGGGAATTTTGGGAAAAGCCCTGAAAATAGGGATAGGGCAGACAGAAAATCGCCATTTTCTTTCTTATAAAAGGCGTTAAGGGCATTTTTAATCGTGTTATATGAAATTATTACCTTTTTAATCGCAAGCAAAAGGCTAATAAGGTCATCATTATTGTGAAATCTGTATGTTATCCCATGCCATACTCCATAGGCATTGTTTTCATCCATCTCTTCTATAAAGCGTCTTGGAGACGGGCCAAGCGGGTGAAGGAGCCTTTTTATTGTCTTTAATATAAGAGATACCCTTCCATAGGCGACAGATGTCGCTATTAACCCTACAATTTCCTGATCTTCAGGGCTATCATAATGATATAAAAATTCTAATGGGTCAGGATGCACAAACTCCCTTTTATTATATCTTTCATATAAAAAATCCAGATAATCTTTAAGCCCTTCAAGGCTCCCAAGCCTATCCATGCGCCTTCTGCTTTGCCCCTTTTACCGTGCAGGATTTAGCAATTGCGTTATTTGTCAAGCGGTAAGAGCGAATAAATTATCATTTGTATTCAGAGAGTACCCCATTTTATAACACACTTCAAAGGGCAGTCAAGGACAAGCTCTTCGAGCGCTCCTACGGCGCATCCTTCGTCTCGTAAGCATCTCAGCTAATCCTTGCTGCTCCTTACCGAGTAGATTCTGGCTCTCTGTCTCAGGCAATTGTTCGGAATAATAGAGATAATGACATGACGACCCGCTAAATCACGGGATTGCATGCTCCCTTAGGTTCATTGGCCCGCCATGTCATATTTTACCTTAAAAAATACTACCATTTTTACAATAATATCTTAAAATGGTACATCTATATAACGTACAAGGTAATAACTCATCTGTTTAAATAGAAATATTGATTTGAAGTTATTGCCATAATAATATGCTCTTTAGGAATCGAGCCATTAGTAGAACTTTAAAGAGGTTATGAATATTATAGTGTTTGATGAGAGGGGTTCAAGCAGGTTAAAAGTTGCTGGCATATCGCTATACTGCCCTGAGATTACTATTATTGATGTTATATCATTAGAGCCTCCATATATTGATTTTATTGATAGCCCGGAAGATTTTATAGGTGATGTGCCTGTTAATAATGTGAATATTTGTCTTAATTTTGTACTGCAGCCTGATGTTTCCCAGTATCTTACTGATATCTACAGAAGACGTAATGTCCCTGTAGTGGCGTCAGGCCAGAGGATAATTGGCGCATTTACCCCCTTTACCTGTTGCGGCCTTGGAGAACATTCATCTCTTGGCATTTATGCAAAGAGGTTTGGCATACCAAAAATTGAGGTTTCCTTGGGAGGAGATGGCAGGATTGAGGATATAAAGGTAATTAAAGGCGCTCCTTGCGGACTGACATGGCAAAAGGCGGAAATGCTCATTGGAATGTCTCCAGATGAGGCTATTCCCCTATACGGAAGGCTCATTCAGTATGATTGTGTTGCTCCACCATCTTCTTTTGACCCTATAACAGGAAAGTCAAGGCTACACTATGCGGCAGATGTCCATATAAACGCATTAAAACAGGCAATCAAAAGGGGGCTGTAAAGAGGGCATGGCTCTTATCAATATTGAAACTGCCTTGAGGAGGGTTATGGAGCAATTAAAGAAGGTTGCGGCAGGCAGCGGCGTAGAGGTGCTTACTTATAAGAGAAATCGGGGGCTAACCCTTATAAAGAGGAAAGATGGTATGTTCTGGGTGCGTGAGAGGGGTTACAGGGATGAAGAATATATTATTCAAGAAAAGGAATTATTGCGGACTGTAAGGGGTATATTAAAACGAGAGTGCCCGAGAAGCAGGAAGGTGAGGATATATTCAATATCTGCTGAGCGCCTTAACGTTATGAGAAAAGTGCTTTGATATTACCTTAAATGGATATAGTATGTAAGGCAGGCAGTTAAGTGATATGTTAACGCAGTTATTTCTCTTGCCTTTAAGAATATTTTTTGGTAGGTTTTATTATTATGATACTTGATTTTTTGTTTGGTTGGTTATCAACGGATATGGCCATTGACCTCGGCACAGCCAATACCCTTGTCTATGTAAAGGGTCAGGGCATAGTGCTGAGAGAGCCTTCAGTAGTGGCTGTTAAGAGGAATGCCAATGTGCAAAAGGTGCTTGCGGTCGGCAAAGAGGCAAAGATGATGCTTGGGAAGACGCCGGGCAATATAGTTGCCATTAGGCCGATGAAGGATGGGGTCATAGCAGATTTTGAGGTTACTGAGGCCATGCTCCGTTATTTTATAAGGAGAGTGCATAAGAGACGGGCGCTTGTAAGGCCGAGGATTATAGTAAGCGTGCCGTCAGGCATCACTCAGGTTGAGAAGAGGGCGGTAAGGGAGTCGGCAGAGTCTGCAGGCGCAAGGGAGGTATATCTCATAGAAGAGCCTATGGCTGCTGCAATTGGGGCAGGGCTTCCTATTACTGAGCCCACTGCCAACATGATAGTAGATATTGGCGGAGGTACAACAGAGGTTGCCGTTATATCCCTTGCAGGTATAGTCTATTCAAAGTCAGTGAGGGTAGCAGGGGATAAGATGGATGAGGCGATTGCCCAATACATCAAAAAGAAGCACAATCTCCTTATAGGAGAGCATTCTGCAGAAAAGATAAAGATAGAGGTCGGCAATGTTGTCCCAGAGCCGCCTTATGAAGAGATAGAAATAAAAGGTAGGGATCTGGTAACAGGCGTCCCCAAGACTGTTGTAATCAATGCGTCTGAGATAAGAGAGGCGATAAATGAGCAGGTAGAGACTATTGTTGAGGCGGTAAAAAGCGCATTAGAGCGCACCCCGCCGGAATTGTCTGCTGATATTGTTGATAAGGGCATTGTGCTTACTGGCGGAGGGGCGCTTCTAAAGAATTTAGACAAGCGCCTCAGAGATGATATAGATCTGCCGATTATTATAGCTGATGACCCTCTTTCCTCTGTTGTCATAGGCTCTGGAAAGGCGCTTGACAACCTTAGCATATTAAAAGAGGTTATGATTTCATAATTGCAGGATTTGGGATTTAGGTAATAAATTTAAATAGGCAAGATGCAGGTTCCCCTATCTGTTTGGAATTAAATATTGGAAGGCGCAAATAGGTCTTTTAGACATCTAAGGCTCTTATTTTTATCTATATTATTGGTGTGTGCCATCAGTGTCGCCTCAATATACAACCATACCTTTCGGGTAATAGCAACAAATATTATATTAGAGCCGATTTCTTTTTTAAAAGAGGGCCTGCATGGGCCAGTAAATTATATCCATCTCTTTTTTAAAGACTTAATGGATATTCATAAGTTAAGGGCGGAGAATAGGCGTTTTAATTTAGAGATTGCAGAGTTAAGGAGGCAAAATACCCGATACAAAGAGGCCTTTTTTGAGAATAAGAGGCTTAGAAGCCTTTTAAAGATGAAAAACCTCATAGATTATAATTTTATAGTTAGTGAGGTCATTGGATATGACATTACCCCTTGGATATCAAGGGTATCAATTAATGTTGGGACAGAAGATGGCGTTTTTCCAGATGCTATAGTCCTGGCAGGAGGCGGACTTGTTGGCAGGGTTTTGACCTCTTCTCTTCATTATAGCAGAGTTATGTTAATAACTGATAGGAATAGCCGTGTCCCTGTCATAATTCAGAGGAGCAGGGCAAGGGGTATCCTTGAGGGCAGTGGCGATAGTGAATGTCAGCTGCTTTATGTAGAGAAAGGGGCTGATGTCTCTATCGGTGATACTGTAATCACCTCAGGGCTTGGAGATTATTTTCCAAAGGGTATTTTAATAGGTAAGGTTATAAAGGTTGACAAACTTGGAGATGGAACAGATCTCTTTCAGAATATAGCCGTAAGGCCATTTGTTGACCTGTATCACCTTGAAGAATTATTAATCTTAAAGTCTTCCATCAAGTAAAAATGTAATAGTTCCCAAAATTGGATTGATGAATAGGGTGTATGTTAGGCTGAAAGGCACCCTATTATGGGACGAGGAAGATGGCTACAAGATATAAAAACTCTGCTCATCCTTTTACCGCCTCCAAGGCTGCCTTTGCCTTAATGTTGCTTCATGCCTTTTATGATGTTGCCCATTTTCTCTCTCTCCTTTCCCTCTTTTGGCTGTTATCAACTGTCCAATCTTTTAGGGCCGCTATAGCCGTTACGCCTTTTGAAAAAACCTTAAAAGGGAATTAAAGGGGGCTTGACGAAAGTATCCATGAGGAGTATTAGTGTATTAATTCTTTTTTGGGAGAGGCTTTCCCCTTGCTTTACAATTTATATCGCTCCTAATCCAGAAGGTTGGGGTATGTAAGGAAGGGGGAGAGCGGCGTGTATTGTTTTTGTTATAAAAAATAATTAAAGAGGGTAGGGAGCCATGAAACTTAGAAAGAGGTTTAAGGTCTGTCATTTTTGGGGGTTGCCTCTAATAATTGCGTTAGGGGTGTTCTTGCATTCTCAGTGTTCATGGGC
>JALWQB010000091.1 GCA_026994795.1 Deltaproteobacteria bacterium | reverse complement strand
CCTTAAAGGCGTCCAGCACCTCCTCATGCGTGTAACCGCAAAGAGTGGCAAAGGAAGGGTCTATTGTGATGTCATTAAAATTGTTGAGCTCACTAAAAAGACTGAGCTTTGAAAACTTAGAGACCCCGGTAAGAAAAACAAAACGGATATATTCATCAAGGTCTTTAACAAGACTGTAGAATGACCTGAGTTTATCCCGATTGAACTTTGCACGCTCCTTGTCTGCGATAAAGTCCAGTATGGGCTTATCATATTCATCTATGAGGACTACCACCTTCTGGCCAAACTTCTTATATGACCCTCTTATCAGCTGCCGAAAACAGGAATTAGGCATCTCTAATATCTGTTCACACTCCACATCAAGCCTCTCGGCATTGTCCTTGAGGATGTCATAAAGGCTCCTATCAATTCTCCTTTCAGAGCTAAAGTCCCCGCTCCCGAAGCTTATCTTGATTACAGGATACCGCTTCTCCCAATCCCACCTGTCCTCTATGTAAAGCCCCTTAAAAAGCTCCCTGTTGCCGCGAAAAAGCTCATAAAGGGTGGAGATGAGGACACTCTTTCCAAAACGCCTCGGACGGCTCAAAAAGAAATACTGACCGCTTTTTACAAGCTCTAATATATAAGGGGTCTTGTCCACATATACGAAATCCTCTTCAGGATCCCTCAATTTTGAAAATGTCTGTATGCCAATAGGTAGCCGTTTCATGCCCTTCTTTTCCTTTCATATGTCCTAATTTTACTTTTTGCCATTACCTCCCCTCTCATCTATAACTTCTATAGCCTTTTATAGCCCTTAGCGCCCTTACAACCTCTACAGCCCCTACCTCCTCTATACCATTCAGACATTAACACACTGGCTTGTCTTTAAATGCTCTATAAATTCATCAAGCTCCTTTGCCCTTATTGCTATGCGATGAAGCGTCTTTAAGACTTCTCTCTTATTTATGCCCTTGATAGCCTTCACTATAGCATCATGCACTGAACCAAACTGCTCCTCTAATGCCTCTATCACCATCTCCTGCGCATCTAAAAGCATACCTTCAATAAGGCCTTCTTTTTTACCTTCTTCTTTACCTTCTTCTTTACCTTTTTTTAATAACATTCTCTCAAAACCTGAGATATAAGGCATCTTTTTCACCTCCTCTAATTCATAAAAATCTTCCCAAAGCTCTCGGTCTATGTCTTCAGGAAGCATAAGGACCCAGTCTATAAACCTTATTAATAACACTATCTCTTCACAACTATAGCCTGCTCTTAACATAGCACGCAACAAGTAAAATTTCCACGCTCGCCTCTTTTTAATATCACCCTTTGTCTCCAATGCCTTTAACTGCGCCATTACGCAAAACTTAAATACATTATCGCCCTTTTCTCCTCGTTTTTGCCCTAATTCAATATCCAGACTCCCTTTATAGTCTAATAATTTTGAAACAAGGAACTGAAGCTCCATCTTCGCTCCAAAAGCGCCATAGCCAAAACTGTCAGGTCGCCATAAACTGTCATCATCTCCAAGTATTGCAAGCCCTATTACAGGCAGCCTGTATCTGTCATAAATGCGATAGTTGTATATGAACATCCTCTCGGAAAATTCCTTATCCCTTTGCA
>JALWQB010000090.1 GCA_026994795.1 Deltaproteobacteria bacterium | reverse complement strand
TTCCAAAGGGAAAGGGTGACAGGCTCTTTATAACGACAAGCGGGGTAGGGGTGGTGAAAGACGGTGTTGATATTGGCATATCTAAAATAAAAGATGGGGATATAATCATAGTCTCAGGGGAGATTGGCTCTCATGGAATAACCATATTGACTGAGAGGGAGGGGATTGGCATTAAGTCCCCATCTATAAGGAGCGATACCTGCGCCCTTCACAGGCTTGTAAGCGCCCTTATAGACCACATAGGAGAAGGGCTCCACGCATTAAAAGACCCAACAAGAGGGGGGCTTTGCACAGCTTTATGGGAGGCGTCTAATGCTACAGGATATCTTATGGAAATCTTTGAAGAAAAAATACCTATAAATAATGATGTAAGAGGGGCGTCTTATATACTTGGCATTGACCCATTATATCTTGCAAATGAAGGAAAGCTAATTGCATGGCTTGACCCCAACTATGCAGAAAGGGCTCTTGCCATTATGAAGACATTCGTGTGCGCAAAGGGTGCAGTTATAATTGGTGAGGTAAAGGGAAGGGCAACGGATGATAGTGCATCAAATGTCATACTACGGACAAATATTGGGGGCAAAAGGAGGCTCTATCCATTAAAAGGGATGCCTCTTCCAAGAATATGCTAAAAAATGCATGAATTTTCCCTTGCAACTGCGCTTATAGAAAAGATTGTCGCAATCTCTCAGGAAAACGGGGATATGTCTGTTCAGGATGTATATGTATCAATAGGCTCTATGTCCAATATCGTCATTGAGAGCTTTGAATTCAGCTTTAATATATTAAAAGGCCAATACCCTGTAACAAAAGAGACGAGGCTTCATATAGAGACAACTTTGCCATCTTATACCTGTAGCTCATGCGGTCATACCATAGAGGGCCAGAAGCTACCGCCAGCATCGTGTGAACGATGTGATAATACAAGTTTTTTCCCTAAAGGTGGTGATGACCTCATCTTGTTGCGCCTTGAGCTGGGAGAAAAAAATTAAAGGGAGGTTAGAGCTATGTGCGATAGTTGCGGATGCAACAGGCCATCAGGCCATAGCCATAATAAGGTCTCCATAGGCCTAAAAGAGAGCCTCTTTGAAGAGAACAGGTCAATAGGAGAAGAGAACAGGAGGTTTATAGAAAAGAATAGGGCTGTTATGCTTAATCTTATAAGCGCCCCGGGCTCTGGGAAGACAACGCTTCTTGAGGCGACAATAGAAAGGTTGACCCCAAATTTTTCAATCGGCGTAATAGAAGGCGATATTGAGACAGAAAGGGACGCTATGAGAATAAGGGATAAGGGTGCTGAGGCAGTGCAGATTACAACAGGCGGGGCATGTCATCTAAACGCAATGCTCGTCCAAAAGGCCCTTTATGCCCTTTATGAGAAAAAGGGCTATTATCACCTTATATTTATTGAAAATGTCGGCAATCTGGTGTGCCCTTCAAGTTTTTTTCTTGGAGAACATATAAGGTGTGTGCTTGTATCCGTGCCTGAAGGTTCTGATAAGCCTGCAAAATACCCATCTACCTTTAAGGAGGCGGATATCTTTTTGATAACCAAGATAGACCTCATTGATTTATTTGACTTTTCAATAGAAGAGGTCAAGAAAGAGG
>JALWQB010000089.1 GCA_026994795.1 Deltaproteobacteria bacterium | reverse complement strand
GGATGAAACAGAAAAAAATGCTGTAAAGTAATCCTTAACATCTTACTATATTAATAGTCAGGAAAATTGCTTTGTAAAAAGCTACCCACGTCATTCCTCGAAAATTAAGCGGTGGATTTTGGAGATAGAGCGTGCATTTTTCAATAGTGAAGGGTATATTAATGGAGCGTTTGTCTGGGCATTCCATTAAGAAACATGGTTATAAAGTTACTCTTCAGGATAAAGAGGTTAAAGAATAGAGATATCAATATATTGAGTTCCTTATAGACTGTTAAAGCATAGGTTGATAACAATGAATAACATAAGAAATTTTTCAATAATTGCCCATATTGACCATGGTAAAAGCACTCTTGCAGACAGGATACTTGAATTTACGGGAGCCGTTACTGACCGCGAGATGAAAGAGCAGTTTCTTGACAAGATGGATATTGAGCGAGAACGAGGTATTACAATAAAGGCTCAGACTGTAAGGCTTAATTATAAGGCAAAGAATGGAAATGTTTATGTCTTTAACCTTATAGACACCCCTGGCCATGTTGATTTTTCTTATGAGGTATCCAGGAGCCTTGCCGCCTGTGAAGGCGCCCTTCTTGTTGTAGATGCTACGCAGGGCGTTGAGGCGCAAACCCTTGCCAATACATATCTTGCCGTAGAAAATGACCTTGAAATAATACCTGTTTTAAACAAAATTGACCTTCCAGGCGCGGACCCTGAAAAGGCGAGGCAGGAAATAGAGGATGTAATTGGGCTTGACGTATCCAATGCAGTATTGGCAAGCGCCAAAGAAGGGATTGGCACTGAAGAAATCCTTGAGGCGATAATAGAAAGGGTCCCTGCCCCCTCTGGCGATATCAGCGCCCCGCTTCAGGCGCTTATATTTGATTCATGGTTTGACCCATATCAGGGGGTAGTCGTTCTTGTAAGGATTGTCAATGGTCAAATATCCCCCGGCATGAAGATAAAGATGATGGCAGGCGGTAATATATATGAGGTTGGAAAGGTCGGTTATTTTACGCCAGCCATTGAGGTTGCGGATACATTAAGGGCAGGCGAGGTTGGTTTTATAACTGCCGCTATAAAGCAGGTAAGGGATGTTCAAATCGGCGATACTATAACAGAAGAAAAAAGGCCCGCCCCAAGTCCATTACCAGGATTTAAGTCGGTAAAATCAATGGTGTTTTGTGGTCTTTATCCTGTAGATTCTGCGGATTATGAAGGGTTAAGGGAGGCTATGGAAAGGCTCTGGATAAATGATCCCGCCTTTACCTATGAGGCTGAGCAGTCAACTGCCCTTGGCTTTGGTTTTCGCTGCGGTTTTCTTGGCCTGTTACACATGGAAATAGTAAAAGAGAGGCTTGAAAGGGAGTTTGAGCTCTCTCTTATCAGCACTGCCCCAAGCGTATCCTATAAGGTAGCATTAAAGGATGGGACAACTATTTCAGTGGATAACCCCGCGCAAATGCCTCAAATTGAAAAAATTGATACAATATTAGAGCCATTTGTAATTATGGAGATATATGTCCCCAAAGATTATGTAGGTTCTGTTATGAGGCTTTGCGATGAAAAACGGGGTAGACAAATAGATATGATGTATTTAAATGAAGACAGGGTATTATTAAAGTATGATATGCCCTTTAATGAAATAGTCCTTGATTTTTATGACAAGCTGAAATCTGCTACAAGGGGATATGCCTCTATTGATTATGAATTTTCTGACTATAAGCCTGCCAATATGGTAAAAATGGAAATTTTGATTAACAAAATGCCGGTTGATGCCCTTTCAGTCATTGTGCATAAGGATAAGGCGTATTACAGGGGAAGAGAGCTTGTGTCAAAACTTCGCTCTGTTATCCCAAGACAACTTTTTGAGGTTGTAATTCAGGCCGCGATAGGCAGCAGGGTAATCGCAAGGGAGAGGATACCGCCCCTTAGAAAAGATGTTACCTCAAAGTGTTATGGCGGCGATATTACAAGAAAACGTAAACTTCTTGAAAAACAGAAAGAAGGGAAAAAACGCATGAAACAGGTTGGGAGGGTTGAGGTCCCTCAAGAGGCATTTTTGAGTGTATTAAAGTCAGATTAGTTAAAATAGATAGGAGCCCTAATTATGCCGTTTATCGCCCTTGATTGTGAAGGACCTATAACATTAAACGATAATGCATTTGAGCTTTCAGAAGAATTTATACCTTATGGCAACAAGGTATTTTCAGTAATTAGCAAATATGATGATTTTCTTGCTGATGTTGTAAAACGACTAAATTATAAGGCTGGGGACACCTTAAAGCTCATTATTCCATTCTTTAAATCAGTTGGCCTGACCTCAAAAGATATGGAAGAGTTTTCAAGTAAGACCCTGTCCCTTATTGACGGGGCGGAACAAATGATAAAAGATATTTCCAGAGAATTCCCCCATACAATACCTGCCTTTATCATTAGCACCAGTTATGATAGCTATTTAAGGGCGCTTTCTAAAAAGACAGGCTTTATGTTTGATAATATTTACTGCACACGGGTTAATATCGATTCTTATAATGTATCTTCTTCAGAGGCAATGTTGTTAAAAGAGTTGATAAATGAGATAGCCTCAATGGATATACCTGAATGGGAAGAGGGAATTAAAGGATATTCTGGGCTTGACGATAAAAACAGTAAAATTATAAGGAGGCTTGACGAGATATTCTGGGATATTATCGCCCCAATGCCTATAGGAAGGGTTTTTAATGAAGTAAATACTGTTGGAGGGCATGAAAAGGCAAATTCATTAAAGGATATCTCAAAAAATCTCAATATGCCCCTTAAAGATGCTATTTATGCAGGTGACAGCATTACAGATGTTGAGGCGTTTCAGTTGCTAAGGTCGGAAGGGGGTATATCTATTGCCTTTAATGGCAATGGATATGCTGTAAGAAATGCAGAGTTTGCCATTGCATCAAATGACGCAAGGCTTTTACATATAATTATTAAGGCATTTTCCACACTGGGAAACGCTATGCTAAAAGATATGCTAAAAGAGGCATTAAATCGTACAGAGTCACATTCAGCTACTCAAGAGACGCTTCAAAAAATTTTAGAAGGATTTATCCCCAATGAAGGGGATTACCCTTGCTGTATCTCTAATATTGTTAAAGGTTCATATCTATTTTTAACAACGTCTCAAAATATGGATATTGTTATAAAGATAAGCGCTGAAAAGAGGAGAGAAGTAAGGGGCAAAAAGATTGCGTCATTAGGTTAATGCGCTTTAAAGATTTACTAACTTGCTTTGCTTTAAGAATAAATTATTATATAGGCAGATAGAATTGCACCTAAATCCTGCACGGCAAGAGGGGGCAATTGGCAGAGCAAATGCCCAAGATAGAACCATTTGAAAAATACAGCGATAGATATGACGAGTGGTTTGAAAATCACTCCGATATCTATCATGCTGAAGTAGAGGCGATACGCCAGTTAATGCCTTTCCCCCAAGGCAAAGGCTTAGAGGTAGGTGTTGGGTCAGGTAAATTTGCTGTTCCGTTAGGAATAAAGATTGGCGTTGAACCATCGGAGAATATGGCAGTCAAAGCTGAAAGACAGGGAATTCAAGTTTTTCGGCATATAGCTGAAAAATTGCCGTTTTCAGATTGCGAGTTTGATGTCGTATTGATGGTAACGACTATCTGCTTTGTTGATGACATTTTTAAATCATTTACGGAAGCATTTAGGGTATTAAAAACTAATGGGTGTATCATTGTGGGGTTTATTGATAAGGATAGCAAATTGGGCAAAGAGTATAACAGCAGACGTAATACGAGTGTTTTCTACAAAGATGCTACTTTTTTCTCCACACAGGAAGTAGTTTATTATCTTATGGAGGCCGGGTTCAGGGATCTGCTCTTTAAGCAAACATTAATTCCCGATGAACCACAAGAAATTATTTTTGATGGCTTTGGCAAAGGCTCATTTATAGCAATAAAAGGGCTGAAATAATAAAGGCTGATGAGTTAGTGTGCTTAAACGCCAATAAGATGTATTTTATTTGTAAAACCGCCCCGTTATGCCGTGCAGAGTTTAAGATATAAGTCATTGCAGGATAAATAATGATGGAAGACAACCTTAACATAGATGCAGAAGAAAAAAGACAGTGGTTTGCTATAAAGACAAAGCCAAGAAAGGAATTTTTTGCCAAAGATAATTTTTTGAGGCAGAATTATATTGTCTATCTCCCTACTGTAAAGAAGATTGTATCCCATGCGAGAAAAAAGGTCCTAAAGCCCGTTCCTTTTTTTGCAGGTTATTTATTCTTGCATCTTCTGCCGGAAGAAAGAAATTGGTATACAATAAATAGTACTTATGGGACAATAGGGGCAGTCAGGTTTGGAGATTTTTTCCCGCCTGTTCCTGATGAGCTTATATATGTATTAAAGGAAAGAGAGGGCAGCGACGGTAATATAATCATAAATCCTTCAGAAATTGTCCCTTTTAAAAAGGGCGAAAAGGTTATTGTAAGAAAAGGCGGGGTATTAATTGAGGCAATTTTTCAAGACATGACATCTGAAGAGAGGGCAGTTGTATTAATTGAGATGTTAAAGAGAATAGTTCCTGTGAAAGTGCCTATATCAGACATTGAGAAATTCTGATTATATACTGATTTAGATTTAGATTAATGTAAATCCTAAATCCTGCAATTGGCGAGTTTGTCCAAGATTCAAGGCGCGAGGGGCGCAGATGTGCTTAGGCGCTTAAAATCTCCGGAGCAACAAAGAGGATTGAGTAAAATCGCCAATATCGTATTGCTATACAGGAGTTAGGCAAAATATTAAGGGGATACTATTTATGGATATATATAATACCATACAGAAGATAATAATACTTGCCCCGCCAATACTCTTTGCAGTTACCATACATGAGGTAGCGCATGGCCTTACTGCCCTTATGTTTGGCGACCCTACAGCCAAAAACAGCGGCCGTCTTACGCTCAATCCTATAAAACACCTTGACCCGTTTGGGACTATTGTATTTTTCCTCACTCAGGCAATAGGCTGGGCAAGGCCAGTGCCTGTAAACCCTTCATATTTCAGAAACCCCAAAAGGGACATGGTATGGGTCTCTATTGCAGGCCCTGCATCAAACATAGCTGTTGCTATATTATCTGCCCTGTTTGTAAGGTACGGCATAAGGCCAATCAGCCCCTTTATCCCTAATTTTATCCTGACGCCTATTGTATATATGGCATTAGTGAGTGTTCAGTTAAATATAGGGCTTGCAGTATTTAACCTTATACC
Source organism: Deltaproteobacteria bacterium (assembly GCA_026994795.1). Lineage (GTDB taxonomy): Bacteria > Desulfobacterota > Dissulfuribacteria > Dissulfuribacterales > Dissulfuribacteraceae > JALWQB01. The sequence continues at coordinate 1,453 of JALWQB010000089.1, read as the reverse complement.
AATACCGCCATTAGACGGCAGCAAGGTGCTTATAGGGCTTTTGCCTAAGGGGCTTGGGATGCATATTGAGGCATTTGAGAAGTGGGGGTTTGTGCTGCTCCTCTTTATGGTCTTTACAGGGCTTACAGGACAAATTATAGTTCCCGTCATATTTTATATTCATAATCTTTTAATGGGGTTATAGTCTATGGAGTGTATAACTACAGTAAATAACAACGGTATAGAGGAACAGCATTCTGATAACATTAATGCAGCTAATGAAAATAACAAAGATAGACTGATAGAGCAGGAAAGACGCATATTAAGCGGTATGAGACCTTCTGGGAAATTGCACCTTGGCCACCTTCACGGCGTCTTGAATACATGGAAGTCCTTGCAGCAGGAATACAGGTGTTTTTTCTTTGTTGCTGATTGGCATGCCTTGACTACAAATTACGATTATCCGCAGGCAATACCAGAATTTATTGATGATATGACGCTTGACTGGCTTTCTATCGGTATAGACCCTGATATTTCAACCATATTTGTCCAGTCGCATATAAAGGAACATGCTGAACTCAATCTCATATTTTCGATGATAACCCCTGTGTCATGGCTTGAGCGCAATCCGACTTATAAGGAGCAGCAAGAAGAGCTCAGGCAAAAGGATCTGGCAACACATGGCTTTTTGGGTTATCCCGTTCTACAGGCGGCTGATATCCTTATATATAAAGCAAATAAAGTGCCAGTCGGGGTAGATCAGTTGCCTCATCTTGAGCTTACAAGGGAGATTGCAAGGCGCTTTAATTACTTATATGGAGAGACATTTCCTATACCAGAGCCCCTGTTGGCCCAGACCCCAAAGGTGCCGGGCATTGATGGCAGAAAGATGAGCAAGAGCTATGGCAATGCAATCTTTATATCTGACAGCGAAGAAGAGGTTGTGCGGAAAGTAAGCGAAATGATAACTGATACTGAAAGAAAGAGGAAAAATGACCCTGGAGATCCGGAGAAACGGTGCATTGCCTTTAACTTACATAAGTTATACATAGATAAAGATAGATTGTGTGAAATAGTAGAGGATTGCAAGGGGGCGAAGATAGGGTGTGTGCAGTGTAAAAGGGAGCTTGCTGATGCAATAAATTCCTTCTTAACCCCTATAAGAGAGAGGAGAAGGGAGATAGAGGCGTCAAAGGGGACAATTAAAGACATACTTATTAAGGGAAGGGATGTTGCAAGGGAATTTTCAGAGGCGACAATAAATGAGGTTAAAAGTGCCCTGTGGGGCGTTTAATGTCTTTTAAGGGGATATTGCTGCAAAGATGCTATAAGTTGTAAGAAGTTACCCCCTTGGCGATTGGGCTGTAAATAATAAAAAATACCTGAATCCTTGTATGTTATATAGAGGTACCATTTTAAGATATTATTGTAAAAAATGGTAGTATTTTTTAAGGTAAAATATGACATGACAGAC
>JALWQB010000088.1 GCA_026994795.1 Deltaproteobacteria bacterium | reverse complement strand
AAGGCCAAGATATATAGTGGCAATAGCGGCAAAGATAAGCACAATTGCAGTGGGTAACGGTACCGCATAGAAATCAAAGGAGCGCACAGGCTCTTTCATGTAAAGCATATATATTACCCTCAGATAATAATATGCGCCAATAGCGCTTGTAAGGATACCGAGGGCTGCAAGTATAAGAAAACCGCTCTTTATCGCGCCTGCAAACACATAAAATTTGCTTATAAAGCCTGCTGTCGGCGGAAGACCTGCCATAGCGACAAGGAAGAGACTCAACAAAAAGCTCAACCCCGGCCTCTTATAACCAAGCCCCTGATAGTCAGTAAGGGTCTGAGCGTTTCTCTCTTCACCATCAAGGCAGTATATTACCCCAAATGCCCCGAGGCTCATAATGGTGTATGAAAAGAGGTAATAAAGCACCCCCATAAAGCCCATCTCATTCTCCGCCAATATCCCAAGGGCCATATAGCCTGCATGGGCAATAGAGGAATATGCAAGCATACGCTTTACATTGACCTGATTTACCGCAAGGAGATTGCCGAAGAACATTGTAATAAGAGCAATCCACCACAATACAGGCTTCCAATATGGTCCAAGGGCCACGAGCATTGCATTGTGATAAAATTCGGGCTGGCCGTTAAAGCTCAACATCGGGCCGAAGCCTATCATCATAACCTTTATAAATACGCCTATAGCCGCTGTCTTAACAGCAGTCGCCATAAAGCCTGTAACCACAGAGGGGCTTCCCTCATATACATCAGGTGCCCACATGTGGAATGGGACCATTGAAATCTTGAAAAACAGACCCACCATTATCATAGCCATGCCCACAAGCGCCATTGGGTGATTAAATGGCCCTGCCGCAAGTATCATAGATATGGCGGTAAGGTTGACGCTCCCTGTAAAGCCGTATAAAAGCGCCATACCAAACAGGAAAAAGCTGGAGCCAAAACTCCCTATGAGAAAATACTTCATAGCGCCCTCAAGAGAGCGCCTGTCATCCTTTAAAAATGCAGCAAGGGCGTATATTGCCACTGACATTATCTCAAGCGTTATAAAGAGCATTAAAAGGTCAACTGACTGCACCAGCGCAATGCTGCCGTAAACAGAAAATATGAGCAGGATAAAATACTCTGACCTGTAGAGCCTGTTGTTCTTTAAATAGCCGATACTCATAATACAGGCCATTATTGCTGCCATAAGGATAGTTGCGACAAGAAAGGCAGTAAACTTCTCCATTGAAAAGATGCCCATAAATACAACCTCGTTAAGACCCCACTCCTTATATACGACATGGCCAAGGGTGAAGGCAAAGGCCAATGTAGTAAGCCAGCCCATCCATGAAAGCCGCTTTTCCTCAGATGTCCTTAAAGATATCTCTAATATCAACAAGATAAGGCCTGAGGCAACAAGAATAAGCTGCCCACCGCAAATCTGCCATAACTTTGTCATATTAAAGCCATATTCAATGATGCCCATAGTCCCTACTCCCCATCATGTTTGTTTGGATAAGTGTGACGCCCCTTTTCAAGAGGCAGGTTATGATGATATTTTCCACTATGATATGAGCCTGCCTTTAATCCGAATTTGGAGGCACTTTCTACCTTAGCAACCTGTCCAACCTTTACCTGCGATATAAAGGTATCTACCGATGTGTGCATCTTATTTAAGAAAAAGTTTGGGAAAAGACCGATCCAGAATATCAGTACCACAAGGGGGGCAAGATATAAAAACTCACGCCAGTTAAGGTCAGGCATGGTCAGGTTCTTGGGGTTTGTTACCTTGCCGTAAAAGACCCTCTGAACCATCCACAGCATATAAACCGCCCCAAGCACCACGCCTGTAGCTGCAAGCACGGCAGCAGCCTTGTTTGCCTTAAACGCCCCAAGCAATATAAGAAATTCACCTATAAAGCCATTAGTTGTGGGAAAACCAATAGAAGAAAGGGTAACAATCAAAAATATTGTAGAATATACAGGCATAATCTTTGCTATTCCGCCATATTCGCTTATAAGCCTTGTATGCCTCCTCTCATAAACAACGCCTACAAGCAAGAAGAGCGCCCCTGTTGATATGCCGTGATTTATCATCTGAAGGATGCTCCCCTCAACCCCCTGCCTTGTAAGGACGTAAAGGCCCAACATGCAATATCCGAGGTGCGAGACAGATGAATAGGCCACGAGCTTCTTTATATCAGGCTGCACCATTGCCACCAGCGCCCCATATATAATCCCAATGACTGAAAGGGCGATAATGGTCGGGGTAAAGAATAAAGACCCTTCAGGAAAGAGCGGCATAGCGAAACGCAAAAATCCATAAGTCCCCATCTTAAGAAGGATCCCCGCAAGTATGACAGAGCCGGCAGTAGGCGCCTCAACATGGGCGTCAGGAAGCCATGTATGCAAAGGAAACATCGGAACCTTTATAGCAAAGGCAAGGGCGAACGCGGCAAAGAAGAGTATCTCGTATAACCTCGGGATATGAGTGCCGTAAAGCTCTAACAGATTAAATGTAATGACATTGGTCTGGGCATGATGAAACCACACAAGCCCGATTATGCACACAAGCATAAGGAGTGAGCCGACTGCCGTATAGAGGAAGAATTTGACTGCTGCATATATCCTCCTCTCGCCTCCCCATACGCCGATGATAAGATACATCGGGATGAGCATAAGCTCCCAAAAGATATAAAAGAGAAATATATCAAGCGCCATAAACGTCCCGAGCATGGCTGTCTCAAGCACAAGCAGGGCAACCATAAATTCCTTGACCCTCTTAGTAATGGCACGCCATGTTGAGACAATGGTAATTGGGGTAAGGAAGGTTGTAAGGAGCACAAGCCAGAAGGAAAGCCCGTCTATGCCAAGGTAATAGCTTGCCCCTATCCCCTTTATCCACGGGGTATATTCAACCAGTTGAAACCCTGCTTTACTCGCATCAAAGGCAGCATATATCCTCAAAGAGACAAAAAAGACCACCACGCTTGTAATAAAGGCTATCCACCTTATTACATCCTTTCCTCCCTCCCCCTTTTGAGGGATAAACAGGATTGGCAGCACACCAACTAACGGAAGAAAAATCGTATAGGTTAAAAGCAAACTATCCATATCCCAACCTCACCTTTATGGCATTTATGGCATTAAAAAGAACCACAATATCCCGACAAGCCCAAGGAGCATAAATGCCCCATAAGTATGGACATAGCCATTCTGGACCTTGCTCACTGCATAGCTTCCCTTCTTAACAAGCCATCCAGGGCCGTTTACGCATATACCGTCAATAAAGAAGGCATCTACTATCTTCCAGAAAAATATAGCCAGATAGTAAATAGGATATACAAAGACCCTGAAATATATCTCATCCACATAATACTTGTTGTATATAAGGTCGTAATACATTGCATGACTTTTCTTTATAAGCGCTGGCAGCTCCGGGAACCTTGCCATGAAATAATAGTACGCAAGACATATTCCTATGAGCGCTATCGCAACTGATGTAGCCATAAGCGCAATCTCAACGCCATGACCATATTCTACCGTCGGCACGGTCTCCAATATATTCATAGAGCCCTCAAATACCGGCTCAAGAAAATGCTCAAGGTAATTGGGCACGCCTCCAAGCGCATGGCCTATAAGGGGAGATATCCCGAACCACCCGCCTGTAAAGGATAAAAAGGCCAGTATCATCAGTGGGACAGTCATAAAGAATGGAGATTCATGCAGATGATGCCTTTGCTCCTCAGTCCCCCTGAACTCTCCATGAAATGTCATAAATATAAGCCTGAACATATAAAACGCCGTGATACCTGCGCCCAGCGTACCCATAAACCATATTATCTTGCCCATCACAGGATAATAGGGGAACTGAAACGCCTTCCACAATATCTCATCCTTACTGAAAAAGCCTGCAAAGGGAGGTATCCCCGCAATGGCAATGGTGGCTGTAAGCATTGTAACATAGGTAATGGGCATCTTTTTCCAGAGCCCTCCCATGTGCCTCATGTCTTGATCCCCGCCCATTGCATGAATAACAGAGCCTGAGCACAAAAACAGACACGCCTTAAAAAAGGCATGCGTCATAAGGTGAAATATGCCTGCCCAGTATGCAGTTACCCCAACGCCTATAAACATATAACCAAGCTGGCTTACAGTGGAATAGGCAAGCACCTTTTTTATGTCGTTCTGGAGTATGCCGATAGTTGCGGCAAAAAGGGCAGTAGCGCCCGCCACAATCGCCACCACAAGACATGCAGTTGGGGCAAGGGTATAGAGCACATTTGACCTCGCTACCATATAAACGCCTGCAGTAACCATTGTTGCGGCATGTATAAGGGCGGATACTGGCGTAGGGCCAGCCATCGCGTCAGGAAGCCATACATAAAGCGGGATCTGGGCAGACTTTCCCGTCGCGCCTAAGAAGAGCAAAAGACACATTGCCACAATGGAGATATCGTTAATGGATATAGCGCCTGATTCATACATAGAAACGGCCTTTGGAAATACCTCAAGATAAGAAAGCGATCCAAAGGTCAAGAACATCATAAACATCCCGAGGACAAAGCCAAAATCTCCTATCCTATTGACAATAAATGCCTTTTTGCCTGCATCCGCATTCTCGTTCCCTTCATACCAGAAGCCTATAAGGAGATAAGAGGCAAGGCCGACTCCTTCCCAGCCGACAAACATTACAAGGTAATTTGCGCCGAGAACAAGAAGAGACATAAAGAAGACAAACATGTTTAAATAGGCAAAATAGCGCCAGTAAGACTCATCCTCATGCATATAGCCAATACTGTATATGTGTATCAAGAAACCAACGCCAGTAACTACCATAATCATCACGCCTGATAGCTGGTCTATCATAAAGGCAAGGTCAACCTTAAAGCCGCCAACAGCCATCCATGACCACAATACGTTCACCAATGTCCTTTCTTCAGGGTGACGGCCAAGTAAGTCATAAAAGGCAAGGGCGGCAACAGCAAACGCAAAGCCAATGCTTGCGCACCCTACGCAAGAAACAAAACTCTTGCCAAGCCTCTTTCCCAATACGCCATTTAATAAAAAACCTATGAGCGGAAAGAGAGGTATAAGATATATGTAGTGTTCCATAGCTACTCCCTTATTTCCCTTTTTTTCTCCTTAAACTTAAAATTAAGGATTATAACACCTTAATCTTAATAGAAAATATATCAGTTTTGTTTTTGCGCTCCACCACAAAGGCGTATCACCACCTTAGGGCGTCAAACCTCGTAACGTCCACCGAGCCTACATGCCTGAACAGGGCTATCAGGATGGCAAGCCCCACCGCCACCTCTGCAGCAGCCACCGCATATATAAACAGCACCATAACCTGCCCTGCCATATCTGCCCTAAAATGGGAGAATGCCACTAACATCAGGTTTACTGCATTGAGCATCAGCTCAACGCACATAAACAAGATAAGAGTGTTACGCCTTGTCAAAAATCCTATCGCCCCTATGCCGAAAAGGAGCGAGGCCAACAAAATATAGCCCGTAAGCCCATTAAACATTGTAAAATCTCCCATTTGTTCCCCTCTTTCCCGTTATCAATCTAATCTCCGACATTTTTTATAATCTTTACATGCTTATCCTTATGCCTTTTTCTTTGACAAATATATTGCCCCAATAAGGGCAACCAACAAGAGCACGGATGCCACTTCAAAATGCAATAGATAGTCCCTGAACAAAAAATCGCCAAACAGATGAGGATGACCAAACCCTTCTGGAATTTCCCTCTTATAAATAATGTCCTTTACGCCCTTTAATCCTATAGCCAAAAGCGCAGTCATAAGCGCCCCAAGAACAGCCCCCATTATCCTGTAAGACATATTTCGCTGAAACAGTTGAAACCTCTCGCTTGGTACAGTTAAGAGCATAATAACAAACACTATAAGCACCAAAATTGCCCCTGCATATATGCTAACCTGAAATATCGCCACAAGAGGCGCGCTTAGATGCAGATAAAGCGCGCTCAACGCAATAAATACCGTCAAGAGCCCAAGGGCGCTTGGAAGCGCATCCTTGGCAGTTATCATAAATATAGCTGCCCCTAATGCCATTATAAAAAAGACTATAAAATAAGGATCCATACCCTATACTCCCCTTTTTAAGCCTTTGCCTTGGCCCCCCCCTGCTGATTTTGCCTTTTGGGGACCGGCGGCCTTTGCATCTTTTGCACCGGCGACAGGAACTGGCGGCCTTTTAGGTTTTAGCCTCCCCTCTTCCTTTGCCCTTAAAAAATTGCCAATGAGCCTCTTCTTGTCAGCCACACATGCCTGCCTTGAAAAATCAGCAAGCTCATAACCCTGCCCGAGCACAATAGCGCCTTTATTACAGGCCTCTTCACAAAGCCCGCAAAATATACAGCGCAAAAGGTCTATCTCAAAAGAGGCGCAATATGTCTTGCCAGCATATTTCGCCTCTTCCCCCTCCTTTACCTTCCCCCTCTTTATTGTAATGCACTTTGCAGGGCATACCCTCTGACACATCCCGCAGGCGACACACTTTTCCCTGCCCTCTTCATCAAGAAGAAGCATATGCTCACCACGAAATATTGGCGATATCTCCCTCTTATCCCACGGATATTGCCAGCATGTAGGAACTGTATGGGGGCCTTTTTGCAAGGATGCCCTGAAATTTTTCATAAAATGCTTCCAGGTTATGCCAAGACCCTTTACTATCTCAACGAGATAGAGCCTCTCGCCAAGGGTATAATCCCTTTTTACCTCTGGCTTTCCCATAACTATTCTCCTCAGTTAAACAAGTTAAACAATTGCAATAAACCCTGCAATCCACCTAATATTATTACTTACACCCACAGGCATTTTATATAGTCAACTGCACTAAAAACGCTGTTATAAACAGATTCAAGAGAGCAAGGGGGATAAGAGACTTCCACCCAAGGCTCATCACCTGATCATATCTGAAGCGCGGAACTGTCCAGCGCACCCATACAAACAGCCACAAAAAGAAGCACGTCTTTAAGAAAAATACCAAAAATGACGCTATTCCATAGGCAACCGGCCCAAGAAACTTGCTCATATCAATATAGGGAATGTGCCATCCGCCAAAGTACAGGGTTACCATAAGGGCGGACAATGTGTACATATTTACATACTCGCCAAAGAGATAAAGCCCAAGCCGCATTGACCCGTATTCTGTATGATACCCAGCAACTATCTCGCTCTCTGCCTCTGGGAGGTCAAACGGCACCCTGTTGGCCTCACAATATGCAGTTACAATAAAGAGAATAAAACCAAGAGGCTGCTTAAAAATGCCCCAGTTAGGCAAAAAGCCAAGAAATGTCCCCTGTTGATGGAGGACAATCTCTCTCAGACTAAATGTCCCGTATATGATAACCACTGAAAGGAGGGCGAGACCAAACGGGACCTCATAAGAGATAAGCTGGGCCGTAGAGCGTAACCCCCCAAGGATAGAAAACTTGTTGTTTGAGCCCCATCCGCCGACTACTATGCCATATACCGACATAGCGCCAATAGCCATTATATACAAAAAGCCGATATTAACATCAGCAACTTGAAGGATAATCTCCTTCCCGCCAATAACTATCTTATCTCCAAAGGGAATTACCGCATAGGCAGAAAAGGCAGGCAGGGCAAACATGATCGGCCCAAGGGCAAACAGTATTTTCTTCGCCTTTTCTGGCACAATATCCTCTTTTGTAAAGAGCTTTATGCCATCAGCAAGAGGCTGCAATATCCCAAAAGGTCCGCACACATTCGGCCCAAGCCTATCCTGAATCATGGCAGAGCCCCTTCTCTCAACCCATGTCATAAGCGTGGCAATTATAAGGGTCCACGCCCAGATAAAGACCACTTTTATAAGCGCAACGCCCCAAGCTTCCATAACTTGCCTCTCCCCTCTCTCTACCGGTCAAGCTCGCCGGCAATAACATTAAGACTGCTAAGGCAGGCAATCAGGTCAGCCACCATCTCTCCATTTACAAGCTCCCCAAATGCCTGATACACCATATAACAAGGGGGCCTTATCTTTAGCCTGTAAGGCTTATCGCTGCCGTCTCCCCTTAAATAAAAACCAAGCTCCCCATTTGGAGACTCTATTGCAGAATATATCTCCCCCTCAGATGCCTTTAATATCTTTGGCACCTTTGCCATCAAAGGCGCATCATCAGGCAGCGCCTTATACATCTCAATGGCCTGATCTATAATCTTTATAGATTCATACATCTCAATCATCCTTACCCAGTACCTGTCAAATACATCCCCGTATTTGCCGACAGGTATATCAAACTCAAACTTATCGTACATACAATAGGGCTCATCTCTCCTTAAATCCCGCTTTACCCCGCATGCCCTGAGGCAAGGGCCGGTAAAGCCCCAATTTAAGGCGTCTTCTGCGGAAAAGGCAGTTGTCCCAATTGTCCTGTCCATCCAGATACGATTATGGGTAAGGAGTTTATCCATCTCGTCAATCGCCTTCATAAGCTCAGGCTTAAACTCTATCCACTTCTGCTCAAAACCAGGGAACAACGGCGCTTCAACCCCGCCAATCCGCCCAAACGTATTAGTGAGCCTTGAGCCATTATACCACTCAAACATCTCATATATGGTCTCACGCTGGATAAAGAGGTAAAAGAAAGGGGTGAGAGCGCCTATATCAACCCCAAGTATGCCCACACAGACAATATGGTCTGATATCCTTGAGAGCTCCATCATAATGACCCGTATAAGCTGGGCCTTCTCCGGCACCTCAATACCCATTAACTTCTCTACAGCCATCTCATAGGCCACATTATTGGGTATGGCAGAGCAATAGTTTAAACGGTCAGTAACAGGGATAAACTGGTGATATGTCATGCTCTCTGCCAGCTTCTCCACCCCCCTGTGGAGATAGCCTATCTCAGGCTCTGCGTTAATTATGGTCTCGCCATCAGTCTCAGCAATTACCCTCAATGTGCCGTGCATAGCAGGATGCGACGGGCCAATATTTATCTTTACATAATCCTGTGCCACTTAAAGCCCTCCCTAACAATCAATCGCCATATACAAGGCTTCTCTCTTCTCCCCTCCCCTCTAAGGGATAATCCTTTCTCAAAGGATAGGCAGGGAAGTCATCCCACATAAGCAGCCTCTTAAGATTAGGATGCCCCTTAAACCTTATGCCGAACATATCAAATGCCTCACGCTCAGGCCATGTAGCGGCCTTATAAAGAGAAGTTACAGACGACACCTCTAAATCATCCTCCGGCACCCTGATCTTAACCATCATCCTCTCATTGGTCTTCAAGGAAAGAAGGAGATACACAACCTCAAACCTTGGAGGAAGCTCCTTCGGCTTCTCTTCTTCCTCCCCCTCTGCATCCCCCTTCTTCGCCTTTTTCTTTGGCTTCTCATAAAACGCCTTATTATCAAGGCCGAACAGATCACTTAAAAAGTTCATTGAAAGGCTCTCGTCATCCCTCAACCTCGTAAGCGCCTCAACTATCTTAAAACGGTCGACCTCTACCGCTATGTCACCATGAAATTCACTAATATCTATTATTAAACCGCCCAAACAACCCTTTATCCGCTCTAAAAGTTGCATATCCTCCCCCCTTCACTTTCCTTAAATTTCATTGCCTCTTTATAAAGGGGATGATCCTTTTCTATCCTTTCTATTATCTTCAAAAGACCATACAACAGACCCTCCGGCCTTGGAGGGCACCCGGGGATATATACGTCAACTGGAATCACCTTATCTATCCCCTGAAGGGTTGAATATGACCTAAAGACCCCGCCCGAGCAGGCGCATGCCCCCATCGCTATAACCCATTTGGGCTCTGCCATCTGGTCATAAATACGCCTCAGCACAGGCACCATCTTTTTTGTAATCGTCCCCGCCTCAAGGAGAATATCCGCCTGCCTTGGCGAAAAACTGACCCTCTCCGCGCCAAACCTTGCCATATCGTAACCTGAGGCCAGCGTAGCCATCATCTCAATACCGCAACATGCCGTCCCATAAGGAAAAGGCCACGGAGAACGCTTGCGCCCCCAGTTTATAAGCCACTCAAGCTTGGTGAGTATCCACCCCGGCCCTTTTATTACGCCGCTATTATTATCCTTATTATCAGCCATAACACTTGCTCCCCATCTCCCTGATGATAAAGACTTTTTAAACCACCTTAATCCCAATCAATGGCATGCTTTTTAACAGCATAAACAAGCCCTAACAATAAAACCGCCACAAATACGAATATTTCTATAAATATAGCCCAACCATATTGAGCCAACGCCTTATATTCTATTGCCAGCGGATATATAAGGACTGTTTCAAGATCAAACACCAAAAACAAGACCCCCACGAGGAAATATTTCACAGAATAACGCTTTTCACTGGGGTCCAACAAAGGAACTCCGCACTCATAGGTAGTTGTCTTCTTGGGCTTTGGCCTGAACGGGCCAAGAAGATGAGAAATAAGCAACATGCCCATAACAGCAACAAAGGACATGCCTAAATACATGACGATGGTCTCAAAGCCGCTCATCATGCCTTAACCCTCCCTCTCGCCGATATCGTCGGCTGATTAGGGCCAAAAACCGCATGAATTAAAGCAAACGACTGAACTATAATTCAGCTTAAAAACAGTTTTTGACCTTTCCTAAAACACTCTCAGGGCCTCATTATGCCCCTCTCTTCCTGTTTCCCTTGAGATATAAAACCCTTCTACTTTCCCTCTACAAAAAACCTTCTCTTTTAATAATAGAAGGGCGATATAATGTCAAGTAGAAAAATGAATAATTATTCATTTTTTGCCCTTACGCGCCTAAGGCATTTAAGATATAAAAAGAGCAAGTCTTTCTAAGGATTGCAGAAATTATAATATGTGATACAATCATATTATATCTAAAACAAAAAATAGAAGGATAGCAAGCATCCTTAAAAGGCTTGACATTAACATATTAAAAACAGTCAATTAAAACATAACACCTTAACTCATTAAGAATAACAAAATGACATTTAAGCGCAACGATATAAGATACGAAGCCAGCGAAGAAACAGGGATAATTCCTTTTTTAGGACTTAAAAAAGACCCTTTTTCTCTTGACCCTGAGCCAGAATTTTTTTATTCATCAAAACAACATACAACTGTCCTTAATTCCGTAAAAAACAGCCTTCAAGACAATCAGGGGATATTCATCATCCTTGGCGAAAAAGGGGTAGGAAAGACCCTTATTATAAATATTATCATAAATTTACTGCCATCTGAAAAAAATTATATATATATATCTAATCCAATGCTTTCCCCAAAAGAGATGTTCATAACCATTCTTAATCAGCTGGGCGTAACTGTTGACGCCTCCTCCTATACATTGAGAGACTGTTTTGACTTAATTACAAAGCAACTTGAAAGGCTGGCCCAACAGGGCAAGCGGTTTCTCCTGATTATAGATAATGCCCATGCCATTCCCGTTGAGACCATTGAACAGCTTACATTTCTGGCAAATTTTGAGATATCCAATTCCAAGCTCGCTCAAATAATAATGTTAGGAAGGACTGAGCTTAAAGACAAATTACAGGAAAAAGACTTCTCATATCTTGCTCAAGAGCCTTTATTTAAGGAAATACAGCCACTTACTAAAGATGAAGTTGTAAATTATGTAAATCATCGCTTAGCAGTCGCAGGTAATACAAGGCTTAAAATAAAAAAGGGGGCAATGACCAGACTTTACTCAATTACAAGGGGTTATCCCTTGCTTATAAATAAAGTTATGTCAAGGGCGCTCCAGTTTGCCTATGGAGATAAGAGGCTTGTTATAGATAGAAATTACATCAATGCCTCTTTTAATTCTATGGCCATTAATATCCCCAAAAGAAATATAATGGCTGGATACCGTAAAACATATAAAAAGCAGGTATATATAGCTATTGCCTGCATATTATTTTCTATAGGGCTCTTTTTTATAATAACGAGACTATTTCTATCGTATCCCAATGGCCAACCCAATCATTACGCCCTTAAATCTTCTAAAAGTAAAAATATGAACAAGAATGCGACAACTATGCATAATGCCTCTGCCCCTTCTATACATAATGTAACTTCTCTAAAAAATACTTATGGCAAGAAGCAAAAACAGCAATCTCAAAAGATAGTTTCTCAGCCTGTTAAATCAGAAAACGCAACTAAAACGCCTTACGGCATCATTTTAAAAAATCCAGAGAAGATAAGAAGCGGTCCTGGCTTTCAATATCCTGTCATTTGCACTTGCCCAGAGGGGACGAAGATAACTATAATAGACGCAATTGGGGTATGGACACATATTAAAGGATGTTGTAATGGGTGGGTGCCGGTTCCTTCAATAGAGACAAGGACTAAATAGGCTTAGGATTGCTGACTTATGTGCTGAAAGAATACCTAAACCCTGAGCGGCAAAAGGGGGCAGCAATGGAATTTTAGACGTTATATTAAGGGGCTGAATAACATTCGGGATTGCAGGATTTAGGAACTAAATTAATGCAGGAGGTGGTCTATTAATGCGCTATCTTATAAGGTCTTTTATAATGACATTTTGTTCTGTTATAATAATCTTATTATCAATTTTATTATCCAGTCAATATTCTGAGGCATCTTATCTATCTAATGGGGTTATCCTCAATTATATCCCATTATGGGGCTGGAAACAAAAGGTATTAATTGTTGATAAGTCAACTAATAAAATGTTTTTAACTGATACGGACAAAAACGGCAAGGTATCTATTGAAAAGGAATTTAGCGTCTTGTTAGGGGCGAATAAAGACGATAAAAGAATTAATGGAGACAGGGCAACCCCAGAGGGTCTGTATCATATAATAGGCAAGAAAAAATTTAGTTCACACCCTATCTATGGGACAGGGGCGCTTATGCTCGATTATCCCAACAGGTTTGACAGGCTTTTAAAGAAAAATGGAAGCGGTATCTGGATACATGGCATAGGGGGGGAAAGAGGGGCTAACCAGCCGACAAAGGGGTGCGTAGCCCTTTCTAATGAAGAATTTAATGATTTATTTGACCTGCTGCCTATTGGAACCCCTGTCTTTATTGTGAAACACATAAAAATGGGCGATGAGGAAGAATTGATAATGGCGAGGAGAAAGGCCACTGACCTTATATTTCAGTGGAGAAACGCATGGGAAAAAGGAGATATAGATAGCTTTAAACTGTTTTATAGCGATAAATTTCCAGAGGTTGTTCGTTTTATTAATCAAAAGGAGAAAATATGGAAAAAATTCCCGGCTCGCGCTATAATATTTCCCGCCATTGCAGTATTTATAGAAAATGAGAAAGAGATAGTTACGGAATTAAATCAATTTTACGTGGCAGATAATATTGCAACATGGGGAAAGAAGACAATCTTCTGGATAACTGCTCAAGATGGGAGCAATAAGATAGTATCTCATGGATGGATAAAGCTCAATGAACAAGACTTCTATAGCATGGAAATAGACCCGGCTCCCTTTAAAGGCTTTATAGACAAGTGGACAAGGGCGTGGCAATCAAAAGACATCCAACAATACAAAAAATACTACCATAAGGATTTTAAAAGTAAATTCGGGGATATAAATGAATGGCTTAAGAGAAAAGCTATTATCTGGGAAAATGGAGGAGATATTTCTATAACTATTGATAAAATGAGGGTATGGGAAGATGTCGGGGCAGGTTATTTAATAAGGTTTCATCAGTTATATAAACAGGATAAAAAGAAATTTAACGGTATAAAAACTCTCATTCTCAGATATGATAGGGATCAATTAAAAATATTCAGAGAATTCTGGGCAGGCTCAAAATAAAAAATTAAGTGATGCAAATAAAAGACATATCTCTTCTTAAAATACCTTCTCGTCTTATGGCATTAAGTAAGGCAGGGCTCTTCTTATTCCTATCCTTATATATCCTATCTATATGGATCGTCATTTTGTTTAACGGCGTGGCTTATTCCTCCTCTATTCAACGCTCTGTCATTAAACGTCCATCCAAAATAATGCAAACCTGGTTTAAGGGCACTCCCTATGAGCTTCAGGCATACAGGATATATGGACGGCACCCTGGGGCAACTATAATGATAGTTGGGGGGATTCAGGGAAATGAGCCAGGGGGGTTCCTCTCTGCCGACCTATATGTTGACCTCAATCTGGAAAAGGGGGACCTTATAGTCATCCCAAGGGCAAACTTAAAATCAATATTGTTATTCCAAAGGGCGCCTGATGGGGATATGAATAGACAATTTCACAGAAATGACCTTAGCTCTGACCTGCCTTCCCTTGACGGCGTTGTTAATGTGATTAAGGGCCTTATGAAAGAGGCAGATGTATTCCTGAACCTCCATGACGGAAGGGGCTTTCATAGAGATACCTATATAAACTCATTAAAAAATCCCAACCGTTTTGGTCAGACAATAGTAATAGATACAGATGTGTTTCACTGTAAGGATAAGACCCTTTATCTAAGGGATATTGCCCAGTTTGTTGTTGATGAAGTCAATATGAGGCTTGAAGAGACTGAGCATTTCTTTAGCGTCTTTAACACAAATACAAAAAACGGCAGGTCATACCTTGCCTCTGAGATGAGAAAGACTGCTACATGGTATGCCATTACAAACCTGTGCATTCCAGCCTTCGGCATAGAGACATCAAAAAACCTCCCTTCATTAAGGCTAAAGATAAAGTATCATAATGACGCCATAAATGCATTTCTGGCGTATTTCGGCATAGTTCCAGAATACCCGCCTCTTTTTATGAGCCCGCCTCGCCTTCTTTATATGGTAATAGACGTAAATGGTGAAGAAGAATTCGTGCTGCCCAAAAGAAAGATTATAATCCCCAAGGGGTCTATCTTTAAGGTAAAACGGGTTGAGACAAATTATAAGCGAATAATAACCTGTGATATCTTAGGATACGGCTCTATTAATGATATAGGAAGGCCTATTAAGATAACTAAAAATACTACTATAATCGTAAGAAAAGACCATGAAATCATTGAGCGCATCCCCTTAATCGTAAAGGCAAAGAGGCCCAAAGGGCAAGGTTCTAAAAAAGTGCTTGTGTTGAAAAAAAACGGGGTAAGGATGTTATTGTCTGAAGGCAATAGCTTAACTGCCCAAAATGGCGATATAATATACCTTGAAGGCATTATACCCTTAAATTGCTCCTTTAAAGAGGCATATTTATCACAAGATATAAAGGTAAACTTTAAGGGCTTTGAGCCTCCTAATACAATAAATAGGGGAGATGACAGGGGCTTCAATATTACAATAGGCCCGTCGTTACAAAAAAGATATTCTGTAAATGGAGACGGCCTCTGCTGGCCAGTAGAGGCAAGAGATAAAAGACGCCTTGTAGCCAAATTTTATATAGGCAGTATGTGCCCATAGTGTGACTATTGGATCGATTCCTAAAGAGCATATCATTTTTATGGTAATGACTTTAACTCAATATTTCTATTTAAAAACGGATGAGTAGGGGCACGTTGCAACGTGCCCCTACCTGCTGAAAATTTTAGTTCCGGTCGATAGAAATACTGTTTAGGAATCGATCCACTAGGATAGTAAAATTTTTTGCTTAATTACAGAAAGAGATGAGGAATAATAACTCTATGATGGTTCTTGATGAAAAAAGGGTTAATACAAATCAGATTGCATGTATGCTCTCTATAGTCGGGGTAATAATAGTAGCTATCCAGCTCTTCTTTATCTTAAAGACAGGAAGCTCTATTTGCCCGAACAAGGGGTGCAAGATTGTAGAAAACCTTACTGTCGTAGCGCCTTACCTCTTTCATATAATAGGGCTTGCATTCTTTATATGCCTGACCCTTCTCAGCTTCTTTGACAGAAAAAAAGGGCTCTTAAAATTATTTTTATTAAGCGGCCTTTCCGCAGAGACAATATTTATTACCTATCAGCTCTTCATAATAAAGACGATTTGCCTATATTGTCTGGCAATCTTTTTGCTCCTCTTTATAATCAATATGCTCAATGGAGAAAGGCAGTTTCTAAGGGCATGTTTTATAGTGGGGGCGGGGATAATCGCAGCCTCTCTTTTAAAGTATGACGCCTCTTTGTTTTTAGCCAATAAAAATTTTGAAAAGGGGACTTATGGAATAAGGAAGTGCTCAGAGCCTACAAGACGCCTTTATTTAATCTTTTCCAAGGACTGCCCTCACTGCAGACGCGTCTTAAACGCCTTAAAGGGGTGCACGCAATGTGAATTCCGCTTTAATCCAATAGAAAGGCTCAATGGCCTGATACTGCCTGATGTCATCCCCTCTGAATCTTATGACCCTACAATAAACATTATAACGCTAAAGGTACTGGGGATAAATGAAGTCCCAGTCCTTATAGAAAGGAATAATAAGGGCATGATATTTGTAACAGGAGATACAGCCATTATATCTTATATAAAAAAGCACTGTTTCTCCTCGTTCCCGAGCCTTGACAACACGCTTAATACAGAATTCTCTAATCAGGACGGGGTATGCAGCCTTGAGACAGAATGCAGTCAATAAATCTATAGGAACAGGACAGCCTTTAATAATAAAGCGCCCTGCTGAGATGAGGCAGTGGTCTTTACAGGGAAAAAAGAGTGGCAAATCCATAGCCCTTGTCCCTACAATGGGATATTTCCATGAGGGGCACCTTAGCCTTATGCGCATGGCAAGGGCAATAGCTGATTCTGTAGCAGTAAGCATATTTGTAAATCCAACCCAATTCGCCCCAAACGAAGACCTTGATAAGTATCCAAAGGATATAAAAAGGGATATAGGGCTTGCGGCCTCTATTGGAATAGACTGCATCTTCCTGCCTGATAATGATGCAATGTATGAAAAAGGTTTTCAGACATGGGTTCAGGTAGAAGAGTTATCACAGGGGCTATGCGGCAAGAGCCGCCCTCACCACTTTAGAGGCGTTGCCACTGTTGTATTAAAGCTCTTTAACATAATAATGCCTGACATAGCGGTCTTTGGCCAGAAGGACTATCAGCAGCTCAAGATAATAGAGAGGATGGTAAAAGACCTCAATCTCCCTGTAAAGATAGTGCCGCATCCAATAGTAAGAGAGCCTGACGGCCTTGCAATGAGCTCAAGGAATTCGTATTTGTCTCCTCAAGAGAGAAAAAGCGCCCTCTGTCTAATTAACTCTCTTAAAATAGCTCAAAAATCGTTTAATGAAGGCATCGTGCATCCTGATACCATAAGGGCCAAGATGAGACATGAGATTTTGGCCAATAAAAACGCAAAGATTGATTATATATTCATTGGAGATGCAGACACCCTTAAAGAGACAGATACCATAGGAGACGGGACGCTCATTGCCCTTGCAGTGTGGATAGGGACTACAAGGCTAATAGACAACATCATAATCTGACTTAAAGCTCACCCCATTTAAAAACAGGACAATAACCCCAAAATTTAATTTTTACCTGTTCGCCCCCTTTTGCCGTGCAGGATTTAGGATTTAGGCCTTACTCTTTTGGCAAATAAGATACATGGAGACTCTGAAATAATTACAGAAAGCTCGTCTTTCAATATAATCTCTTTTATTGCCTTAATAGCATCATTTTTCTTATATGGGTTTATTTTAACTATATTCTCAGGGCTTACCCCGCAGCCCCTTACTACCTCTTCAATAGAGACTGTTGGATTATCAAAGCCTTCTGGCTTTATTGTAATGCCGGGGTTGGGCTGATGTCCTGTCATCGCGGTAGTGCTGTTGTCTAAGATTACTAATATAAACTTATGCCTGTTATGAACTGCATTTACAAGCGGAGATATGCCGGAATGGAAGAATGTTGAATCACCAATAAATGAGATAATAGTATGGTCCGTTGACGCTGAAAAGCCACAAGATGTCCCCACGCTTGAGCCCATACATATAAGATAATCAGCCATATTTATCGGCGGAAGCAGACCCAATGTATAACATCCTATATCAGTTGGATATATGGCAGAATCTATCCTGCCAGTCTCTTTAAGAGCAGATTTTACCGCATTATATGTCTCTCTATGCGGGCAGCCCTTACAAAGGACAGGCGGACGCATAGGAAGCTCAGGTATCCATGATAAAGATGGCGGCTCTTGTTCATTATCTTTATCATCATTAATTCCCATAGCCTCTTTTATCGCCTCTCTTACAAGACGGGGGGTAAATTCATATATCCTCGGGAGTATTCCTGTTGATTTTCCATAAATATCTACATTAGATATCCCTTCCTCTACCATTATGACCTTTACAGCGTCTTCAATAAAGGGCTCAAGCTCTTCAACTATTATTACATTTTTTACAGAAGATAAAAGGGATATAATCTTGTCTCTTGGTATAGGGAAGGTAAAACCAAGGTCGAGATGCATAATCCTATCTTTAATATTAAGAGAATTTATAGCGTCTATGACATAATTTGAGGCAACGCCTGAGCTTATTATCCCGAACTCCCCCTTTCCGTTAATTTTATTAAAATCACTCTCCTCAGATATTTTTACTGCTTTATTTATCTGTTCAATCAATGCCTTATGCCTTAATCTTGCAACAGCAGGGACAGGGACCCACCTCTTAGGGTCTTTTTTAAAAACGCCTTTCTCAGATGCGGTCTTTCTATTGATCTGTCCAAAGGTTACAGGCCCTCTTACATGAGAAGTGCGCGTAGTTGTGCGAATTATAACAGGGAGCCCAACTGTCTCCGATATCTCAAATGCCTTTATAGTCATTTCCTTAGCCTCCTGAGGAGAACGGGGCTCAAGCATGGGCAGATTGGCAAAACGGGCAAATATTCTGTTATCTTGCTCATTTTGACTTGAGTGCATAGAAGGGTCATCGGCATTTATAATTACCATACCCCCTACAACGCCAATATATGCAAGCGTCATTAATACATCAGAGGCCACATTAAGCCCTACATGCTTCATACATACAAGGCTCCTAAGCCCTGATGCAGACGCTGCCGCCGCCACTTCCATCGCAACCTTTTCATTTACTGAAAATTCAAAGTAAAAATTTATATTTTTATCCCTTGAAATCATAAAAAAATTATTGCCTATCTCAGAAGACGGCGTGCCGGGATAACTACTGACAACCCTAATATCTGCCTCTATAGCGCCTCTAACTATCGCCTCATTACCCAATAATAACATCTTATAATCAGGTTTATCTTCAATTAAAGGATGCATTTCTCTTTCTCCTTACATATATAATATAACCTATTGCAGGATTTAGACATAATGTTTCCGTTGACCATCCTACACGTTTTGGGGATAATTTCAAGAGATTGGGAAATTCTGGATCCCTTATCATCCAGTAAATCGTCGTATTGGATAAATCAACATAAACAGACAATTAAGGGCCAGCCGCAAAAGACAGTAGGGCAGGTCAACAGTAACCCTGTGAGAAATTACGAAAATTCTATTTACACATTTAA
This sequence comes from Deltaproteobacteria bacterium, assembly GCA_026994795.1. Taxonomy (GTDB): domain Bacteria; phylum Desulfobacterota; class Dissulfuribacteria; order Dissulfuribacterales; family Dissulfuribacteraceae; genus JALWQB01. Next base: position 4,436 of record JALWQB010000088.1, on the reverse strand, counting down.
TTATAACTATTACAATCTTAGCTAAATCCTGCAATCCAGAAAGGCAGACACAAGAAGGCAAAAGAGCAGGAAGCAGGATTTAGCAGTATTTAGGATTTAGATTATATTTATTTCACATTATTGTTATATAGGAGGCATTGGCAGTCTATGATTATAATTCTTAAACCTGAGATAGACCCATCTGGAACTGAAATAAGAAACATATTGGATTATCTTAAGCAATTTCCAGATATAAAAAGCCAAATTTCTGGTATTAGAGGAACAAGCAGAGTAGTTACAGAGATATATCTTATTGGCCCTACCCATGATGTGCCTCAAGAGATTATAGAGCGTATGCCTGGGGTTGAAAGGGTAGTGAGGGTATCGAGCAAATACAGGCAGATTGGAAGGCATGGCGGTCAGCTTAGAGGCATTGGCTTTGAGTATAATGGGATAGAATTTAATCAAAACGCCTTTCACATGTTTTTTGGCCTGTGCGCCGTTGATACGAAAGAGCATGTTGAGACCATATTCAGGCACCTTAATGCCTATGGCATAAAGACTGCTCGCATGGGCGCATATAAGCCAAGGACAAGCCCCTATGACTTTCAGGGACACGGCAGGGGGTGCCTTAATTGGCTGTTTGAGCTTGCAGGCAAGTATGAGATCAAGGTAATTGCTATGGAGGTATTGAGGCCAGAGCATATAGAGGAGATAGTGGAGGCATTAAAGGAGACAGGACACCCCACTGGTATTATGCTTCAGATAGGCACAAGGAATGCCCAAAATTTTGAGCTCTTAAAGGCAGTCGGCTCTCAAACGGACTTTCCTGTGTTATATAAGAGGGGGATGGGGCTTACAATAGAAGAAAGCCTTAATGCCTGTGAATATATTGCAAGCGAAGGCAATAGAAATATTGTGTTCTGTCTTAGGGGGGTAAAGTCAATGATGGGGCTTCCGCATAGAAATCTTATTGATTTTGGACAGGTCCCTGTGATAAAGCGTTTAACGCGCCTCTCCGTGTGCGTTGATCCCACGCATTCTGTCGGCTCAAAGGATATTGCCCCTGACGGCATATACGATATCTTTCATGCCGCAAGTCAGGGCGTGATTGCAGGGGCGAATATGCTCCTTGTAGAATTCCATCCAAGGCCTGAAAAGGCGCTTTGCGACGGGCCGCAGGCCCTTACTATGAAGGATATGGAGCATTTTATAGAAGATATGAGGCTGGTAAGAAATTGCTATCTTGAAAGAAAGGCGCTTGGTGAAAGGAGGCTCTTTCAAGACTTAGGCCCTAATGCCTAAATGACCTAAAAATTTAATACATCATATCCAAGACCTTATACTTTAAAAAAACTAATTAAGAGAGGATATAAGATGAAAGGCTCTTCAGATATTTCCATCCATCTTTTACAGCATGTCCCTTTTGAAGGCCCAGGGGCAATTGGGGACTGGGTCAATAGACGAGGCGGTGTGTCTTTGTCTTTTACAAGGCTGTATAAAGAACAAACATTTCCTCAGTATAATGACCTTGACCTTCTTATCGTAATGGGGGGGCCAATGGGGGTTGGCGATGAAGAAAGATATAAGTGGCTTACTGCTGAAAAGGCATTTATAAAAGGGGCGATAGACGCCAATTTGCCTATCATCGGGATATGCCTTGGGGCGCAGTTACTGTGTGAGTGTCTTGGGGGCGTGGTGAGAAGGGCAATTTATAAAGAGGTGGGCTGGTTTCCAGTATCCCTTACGCCTCCTGCATGGGAGCACCCTGTATTCAGGGTATTGCCTGCCACCTTCGATGCGCTCCACTGGCATGGAGACACCTTTTCCATACCTAACGGGGCAGTTCATATTGCCTCAAGCAAGGCATGTCCTAATCAGGCATTTATCTGGGCGGATAGGGTTATAGGTCTTCAGTTCCATATTGAGACTACAGAGGCCTCCCTTGCCGAGCTTATGAAAGAGAGCGCTCAGGATATGGAGCGAGACGAGGATGAACCTTATATCCAGCATCCTGATACTATTAAAAAAGAGGCGCAAGAGCGCCTTAATAAGCTGCCAAGGCTGCTTTATAGTTTTATGGATGCAGTGGTTGATGAGATAGTAACACCTAAATCCTGCACGGCAAAAGGGAACGAAAATTAATTTTAAACATTATATTAGAAAATTAAGTAGACTGTTTCTTAATACTATGAAGAAACAGGGTAAAAAGCAATAGAGCCAAATAGAGTAAAAAGGTTTTTAAATATGATATTACCTGACTATAATACATTCAAGGCAATTGCCCAAAAATCCAATGTCATACCTATTTCAAAGACGATTAATGTAGATTATGACACGCCAGTATCCCTGTTCGCCAAGATGGAGGGGGGGGATTACGCCTTTCTCCTTGAGAGCCTTGAAGGCGGGGAAAAATTTGGAAGGTATAGCTTTATAGGGCTTAGGCCCTATATGATATTTAAGTCAAAGAGGGATGAGGTCTGGATAGAGACCAAAGGGAGGGTTAAGCATCATATAGGGGACCCCATTGACATATTGAGAGAGACATTTTTTTCCTTTAAGCCCCCCAACAAGCTCAATGAACTGAATAATCAGTTTAACCTTCCTAGATTTTTTGGAGGCGCTGTTGGCTTCTGGGCATACGATATCGTAAAGATAATTGAGAAACGCATACCTGATACGGTATTAGACAATGCAGGCTTTTATGACATACACCTTATGGTGCCTGAGCTCTTGCTTGTCTATGATAATCTGAGGCTTGAGCTTACGATTATATTTAATTGCTTTATTGACAGTTCTATTCCCCTCCATGACGCCTGCAACAAAGATAAAGACGCGGGTCTTTTTGCCATTTATGACCATGGCATAAGGGTTATTGACGGGGTGGTGAGGCGTATAAGGGGCGGGATGCCTTATCCTGAACCGACTATTGGCCCAAGCAGCCGTATAACGCTCGAACCTGATATGACGAAACAGGACTTTATCAGGATGGTAAAGAGGGCAAAGGAATATATTCATGCAGGAGACTGCATTCAAGTAGTGCTCTCTCAGCGTCTTTCAGGTGAGAATCATATTGACACATTCCATATATACCGCACGCTGAGGCGCATTAATCCCTCCCCTTATCTCTTTTATCTCAGGCTAAATGATGAGGCGCTTATAGGCTCTTCTCCAGAAATACTTGTAAGGCTTACTGGCGATGAGATATATGTGAGGCCGATTGCAGGGACAAGGCCAAGGGGAAAGACTGATGATGAGGACTTATCCCTTGAAAAAGAGCTTTTACAAGACCCAAAGGAGCGTGCAGAGCACCTTATGCTTGTTGATCTTGGTAGAAACGATATTGGACGGGTGGCTAGCCTTGGCAGCGTGTCAGTGGATGATTTTATGACAATTGAGAGGTATTCTCATGTAATGCACATTGTGTCCGGGGTAAAAGGATGCCTTGCCCCTGATAAAGATATGTTCCACTGCCTTGAGGCGTGTTTTCCTGCTGGCACAGTATCAGGCGCACCCAAGATAAGGGCGATGGAGATAATAGAAGAGCTTGAGCCTGTAAGGCGCGGGCCTTATGCAGGCGCAGTAGGCTACTTAGGCTTTAATGGCAATATGGATCTTGCTATCACAATAAGGACGTTGTTTCAAAAGGGAGATAGGCTATATCTTCAGGCAGGCGCTGGAATTGTTGCAGATTCCCTGCCTGAGAGGGAATGGGAAGAGACGATTAATAAGGCAAAGGCGCTTATGAGGGCGGTAGAAATGACAGGATATGAGACATGAGGCTGTAAAGGGGATAGAGGGGCGGAGGAAGTTTAAGGATAGTTGGCCTTATCCCTGCTAAACAGGACAGATGAGTCAACCTTTAATAATCTTTGACAACCCTTAACAATCTTTGAAAGGAACAAGAAAGATAATGGGAATAATGTATTTTCAAGACCTTATTGAGACCTTAAATACCTACTGGAAGGATAAGGGATGCGTCTTGTTGCAGCCATACGACATAGAAGTAGGGGCAGGGACATTTCATCCCGCTACCTTTTTAAGGACGCTTGACGGCAAATCATGGCGTTGCGCTTATGTGCAGCCTTCAAGGAGGCCGACTGACGGCAGATATGGCGATAATCCCAACAGGCTTCAGCATTATTATCAATATCAGGTCATACTCCAGCCCGCCCCTTCTGATGTGCAGGAACTTTATCTTGGAAGCCTCAAGGCATTTGGCCTTAATCCTCTTGAGCATGATATAAGGTTTGTAGAGGATGACTGGGAATCTCCCACCCTTGGCGCATGGGGGCTTGGATGGGAGATATGGCTTGACGGTATGGAGATAACGCAGTTTACCTATTTTCAGCAGGTTGGCGGCATTGACTGCCGGCCTGTAGCCGCTGAGATAACCTATGGCCTTGAGAGGATAGCGATGTATCTTCAAGGCGTTGACAATGTATATGAGCTTATGT
>JALWQB010000087.1 GCA_026994795.1 Deltaproteobacteria bacterium | reverse complement strand
TTAAAGGAGCGGATAAGGTTTTTTATCCTTGTCTTTCTCATACGGTTTCTCATGCGCCTTTTCTCATTCTGACGCATCCTCTTGAGGGCGGATTTATGATTTGCCATTCCTTTACCTCCAATTATATATTGCTCTATTCCATAGCGATTCCATAGAGCCTTTTTTGAGGGTGAGTTTATACACTTTTTATCCCTATATGTCAATCAAATATTTCCTAAATCCTGCACGGCGCTTTTCTTAACATGCCATTTTTACATTACCTAATAAATCTACTATTATGACCTTGATTATTTTTTATCATGCCTTAAAATGCCCAAGTCTATTTTAAAGGGTAATATAAGTTTGAGGAGTATGTTCAATGCTTGATGTTATAAGGCGCAATGCGGGCTCATGGATCTTAAAGATTATATTAGGCGCAATTGTGGTGGTGTTTGTCTTTTGGGGCATTGGCTCTTTCAGGTCAAAGAGATTGAGTGTTGTGGCGAAGGTAAATGGCGAGGATATACTTGTTGAAGAATTTCAGAGCGCCTATGCCAAGACAATAGAGAGATATAGTAAGATGTTTGGGGGCTCAATCCCTGAGGATGTGCTTAAGCAGTTGAATATAAAGCAGGTGGTACTGGATGATTTGATAAACAGGCTCCTTGTAAGGCAGGCTGCATCCAAGGCCGGCATCAGGGTAACTGATGAGGAGGTAAGGAGGGTCATACTGGGGCTTCCAAGTTTCAGGCGCAACGGGATGTTTGACAAGCGCGTATATGAGCTTGCCTTAAGGGAGGCGCGCCTTACCCCAATCCAGTTTGAAGATATGATACGCCAGCAGCTTTATAGCGATAAGCTCAAGGGCGTGATGTTTTCAGGGCTTATAGTGCCTGAAGAGGAGGTAAAAGAGTATTTTTCCTTTGAGAATGAAGAGATAAATGTCCAGTTTATAAAGATTTCATCTGATGACTGTAAGGAAGATGTAGAGGTCTCAGATGATGAACTCAAGTCCTTTTATGAGGCCAATAAGGAGCGTTATAAGACAAAGCCTATGATTTCAATAAGATATATGCAATTTTCAAGAGATGATGTGTTAAAGCAGGTTACGGTTTCAGAGGATGCGATGAAGTCTTATTATGACAGTCATTTAAAGGATTATGAGCTAAAGGAGAGGCGAAAGGCAAGGCATATACTTATAAGGGTGCCAGAGGGCGCTGATAATGCTACAGTGAACGAGCGCTTAAAGAAGGCAAAAGTGATATTAAAGGAGGCGCAGGGGGGCGAAAAGGATTTTTCTGAGCTGGCGAGGCAATACTCTGAAGATACTGTAAGCGCAGAGGCAGGCGGAGACCTTGGCTTTTTTACAAGGGGCATGATGGTAAAGCCATTTGAGGATAAGGTATTTTCTATGAAAGAGGGCGAAATCGCAGGGCCTGTAAGGACAAGGTTTGGCTTTCATATAATCAAGCTGGATAAGATAGAGCCAGCGCGCACAAAGGTATTTGATGAGGTGAAGGCGGATATTGAAAAGAGCCTTAAAGATGCAAAGGCAACAGATATATTATGGGATACGGCAAATAAGGCATACGATGAGGTTATTGCGCTTGGAGGTCTTGACGCCTATAAGAAGGCATATCAGGATACAAGGCTCTATGAGACGCCTCTATTTACAAAGGATGAGCCTCCGCTTATGTTAAAGACCGCCAAAAGGGATGTCTTAGACGCCCTTTTCGCCCTTGATAAAGGTGAACTTAGCTCACTTTTAGAGGTGCCGGATGGCATTATTATAGCCGAGGCAACAGAGAAAATGCCCCCTTATATACCAGAATTTAATGATGTGAAAGATAAGGTTATAAAGGGCTATGTGGCGAGAAAGTCGTTTGAAATTTGCAGCGATAAGGCAAAAAAACTTGCAAAAGAGGCGAGTAAAAAGGGCATTAATGAAGTTGCAAAAGAAAATGACATTTTGCTTGAAGAGACAGGCTTTTTCTCGCGTTCTAAGTTGACTATGGCGAATGGCCTTCCCAAGTTTGCGGCAAAGGAGGCATTTTCGCTGTATGAGGATGAGCCTGTCTCTAATGAGCCTGTAAGGAGCGGCAATGACTTTTATATCCTGTCCTTTAAGGAGAGGAGGGAGGCTGACCTTTCAGGGCTTGATGAGGCTAAGAAGAAGGAGATAAGGCGAAAGATTTTCAGTGCAAAAAGCTCAAGCCTTTTTAAGGATTGGATGCAGCTTGAGAGGCAAAGGGCCAGGATAGAGGTGTTGAGGAAGTTATAATTATAATTTTTTATTGTTCCGTTTTTTAAATAGTTAAGGCAAAATAATATAAAAGTAAGGAGTTAAAAGGAGATAGGTGTTATGAAGCGAACTTTTCAGCCAAGCAACATAAAACGCAAGCGGACCCATGGTTTTAGGAAGAGGATGAGCACAAAGGCAGGCAGAAAGGTGCTTGCAAGGCGCAGGGCAAAGGGGCGCAAGAGGATTAGCGTATAGCTTAGTTATAGTAATAGATATTCGGTATAGTAATTAGGTATTACGGCAATAGGCTTATAATTTATTTTGGCTTATTATTGCGGTTAGTTATTATGTTGTTTTTAGATGAATGAATGCCTTAAAAAAGATGAGAGGCTGTTGAGTCACAGGGAGTTTATCCGCTGTTTAAGGTATGGGCGCAGGATGTCAACCCCTTCATTTGCGCTTATATATTACCGAAATGATGTTGGTAGGCGCAGGGTTGGCGTTAGCGTAAGTAAGAAGGTTATTAAAAAGGCAGTTTATCGGAACAGGGCAAAGCGCATAATGAGAGAGCTTTTCAGGCGCAATAAAGACCTTTTTCCAATGGGGCATGACTTTATATTTGTAGCAAAGAGGGATTTTTTGAGGTTTAAATGGGGCGAGCATCTGAGCTTTTTAAGAAGGTTATTTTGATGTTTATATTGGGTTATAAGTCAATTATAAGCCCGTTTATCGGGAAAAATTGCAGGTTTTATCCCTCTTGTTCAAGTTATGCTTATGAGGCTATAAGGCGATTCGGCCTTTTTAGGGGTGGAGTTATTGCGTTAAGGCGCATAATGAGGTGTCATCCCTTTTCAGATGGAGGATATGACCCTGTTCCTTTGGCTGTCAGAAAAAAACAAGAAAAGGGGATGAGAGCAGGAGAAAATGGAATGGAGAGCATTAGTTGCAATAACTCTTTCAATCCTTGTGTTGATGTTGTTTCAGATATATTTTGCGCCGAAGCAAAATGGCGTTCCCCCTATAGGCGGGGTAAATAATACATCAAAGACTGTATCGGGGCAGGATACTGGCGCTCATAGCATAAAAGGAGATAGTGAGAATAGCCAAGAAGGGAATAAGGATAATAAGGGAATAGAAAGGGAGAAGGGGCTTGCCTCCTTTAAGGGGGCAGGCAACGCTGTCCCTAATCGTCCTTTAAAGACAATTACTATAGAGACACCCCTCTGGCGCGCCTCTTTTTCAGAAGAAGGGGGGGCCATTACCTCGTTTTATCTTAAGAGATACAGGCAATCCGTTGACCCTTCCTCTGAGCCTATAAATATTATTGATTCTATCTCGCCATACTGGCCATTTTCTACTGGCATAAGGACAAAGACAGGTTTTGTCCCTGTATATTTTAGCTCTGAGGAGGGTGATGGCCTTATAAGGTTTTCAGGCTCATTGCCAGATGGAAGGGTAATAGACAAGATATATCGTTTTAACGAGAATTCATACTGGCTTGACCTTGAATTGAGGGTTAAGGGCGCACAATCCCTCGACCCCGCTAAAGAAGCCGCTCAGCCTACCTGTATTGTCCTTGCCAATAGTCCGTTTTTAAAGGAATCAAGATATAGCTTTAAGGGTATATCCCTGTTTAACGCCGATACGGGCCTTCAAGAGATAAAGTTAGACGATGGGGAGAAGGAGGGCTATAAGGGGCAGTTAAAATGGATTTCAATAGGAGATAAGTATTTCTTTTCATCTCTCATACCGCTTACCCCTAATGTAATGGGTTGGGATGTTGAGATGACGCATTATAAGGCAGTAAATGGCCTTGATGTGGCATTTTTATCGCCTGTCTTTTCTTCTCATGCTCGCGGCGTTGACCTGACCCTTAAGTTTGGGCTGTTCCTTGGACCAAAGGAGATAGGCATATTAAAGCAAGCTGGCCATGACCTTGATAAGGCAATTAACTTTGGGTGGTTTGATGCGCTTGCGAAGCCTCTTCTCTATTTTTTAAAGTTTATCTATAAATTTACTAATAATTATGGTATCGCAATTATTGTTTTAACAATTATTATAAAGATAGCATTCTGGCCGTTAGCTCACAAGAGCGCAAAGTCTATGAAGACCATGCAGAAGCTTCAGCCTCGCCTTAAGAAGTTAAAGGAGAAATATGGAAATGATTCTGAAAGGCTTAATAAAGAGCTTTTGCAGCTCTATAAGACCTATAAGGTAAATCCAATGAGCGGGTGTCTGCCAATGCTCTTGCAGATACCAGTATTTTTTGCCCTTTATAAGGTATTGTTACAGGCAGTTGAGCTCAGGCATGCGCCATTTTTTATGTGGATAAATGACCTGTCTGCGCCTGACAGGCTGATGATTCCGGGTGTTCATATCCCGATGATTGACGGCATTCCTGTGCTTACGATACTTATGGGCGCTTCAATGTGGTGGCAGCAGAGGCTTACCCCTGCCTCTCTTGACCCAACGCAGGCGAAGTTAATGCAGTTTTTGCCAGTAATATTTACGTTTATGTTCCTGACATTTCCGTCAGGGCTTGTGCTCTACTGGCTTGTAAACAATGTGCTTTCAGTTGCTCAGCAGCATTATATAAACAAATTTACAGATTGAGTGAGGTGAGAAGGGAGAAAAGAAATGGATATAGAGAAAGTTTTTGAAGGAAAGACGGTTGATAAGGCAATTGAGGAGGCATGTAACTATTTTAACTGTCAAAAAGACGCCCTTGAAATTGAGGTAATAACCAAGGGCTCAACCGGCATCTTTGGTATTGGCGGCAGAAAGGCCCAGATAAGGGTGCGCTATAAGGATGAGCTCAGTCTATCAGATGATGAGGGCTATCAAGCATCAAAAGAAGAAATGTCAGAAGAGGGGGAAGAAGGAGTTAAGGTGAGGGATGATGATAAGAGAGATGAGGATAGAGAAAATCATTCCGTAGATAAAGAAATACCTTCTTCTGTCTGTCTGGATGAGGCAAAAGAGGTACTGGAACGCCTCATAGGGCTTTCTGGCATAAATTGCTCTGTGCGAGTAATAGCGACGCAATCTAATAATGGCGGCAATGCCAATAATGTCCCCTATCTTGACATAGACAGCCCTGAGCTTGCCCTTATCATAGGGAAAAATGGTCATACATTGTCTTCATATAGATATGTTATGAACCTGATTATGAAGAAAAGGCGCTCAGATTGCCCGCCTATTGAGGTGGATGCAGAGGGTTATCTTGAGAAGAGGAAGATTTCTGTTGAAAATACTGCAAAGAGGATGGCTGAAAAGGCAAAGAGGATAGGGCGTTCCGTATCTCTTGACCCGATGAATGCGAAAGACAGGCGTCTTGTCCATCTGGCAGTAAAGAGGATAAGGGGCGTTACAACCAAGAGCATTGGAGAAGGCCCTGACAGGCGGGTTATTATTGTGCCTCATAGGGGAAGAGGCGGCCACGATAGAGGCGGCAACAGGATAGACAGAGACGCAGGCAGGAGGGGAATAGGAAGGGGATATCCTCGGGGCAGGAGATATTGACTTGTCTCTTATTAGACAGGAGCAAGATACAATTTGCGCCATATCAACGCCAAAAGGCCCTGGTGGAATAGGCGTTGTGCGAGTGAGCGGCCATAGCGCCTATTCCATATTAAAGAGGCTTTTTTGTCCAAAGTCATGTCCTGATTTCTTATGTATTGAGCCAAGAAGATTGTATTACGGCCATATTAAAGACCCCATTACAGGGGAGATAATAGACGAATGTATGGCCGTATTTATGAAGGCGCCTTACACCTATACAAGGGAGGATATTGTAGAGTTACAGTGTCATGGAAGCTATGCCTCTTTAAGGCGCGTGCTTGACCTCGCGATCCGTGAGGGCGCAAGGTTGAGTATGCCGGGGGAGTTTACAAAAAGGGCTTTTTTAAATGGGAGAATTGATCTCCATCAGGCAGAGGCAGTAATAGATATTATTGAGGCAAACACTGAATATGAGCGAAGGCTCGCCATTAACGCCATTACAGGCGAAGACAATTATAAGGAGCTCATAGAGGAGATAAGGTCAGGGCTTATAGAGGCGCTTTCCAGTATTGAAGTCTCTATTGATTTTCCTGAAGAGGATGATGCCCTTTTTGACAGCGCCTATTTGATTGGCCTTATTGATGATAAGGTCATAGCCCCTGTTAAGAGCCTGTTATACGCCTATGAAAAGGGGAGGCTTTTAAGGGAAGGGGCGAAGGTTCTCCTTGCAGGCAGGCCAAATGTCGGGAAATCAAGCATATTTAACGCCATACTCGGGGTGAGCAGGGTTATTGTAAGCCCTGAGCCGGGCACTACCCGTGATATGATAGAAGAGACAATAGACCTTGATGGCCTGAGGGTCTCCATCCTTGATACGGCTGGCATAAGGCAGGGCGCTACCAGCATAGAAGAGGCAGGCATACGGCTTTGCATTGAGGCAATGAAAGGGGCATCCCTTGTCCTCTTTGTAATAGATGCAAGTCAGGGCATAGGGGAGGAAGATATCGGTATTTTACAATCAATACCGCCTAAAAAGCCAGTCATTGC
>JALWQB010000086.1 GCA_026994795.1 Deltaproteobacteria bacterium | reverse complement strand
GTAGGATATAGCGCCTGCATAGGTGATTGGACTGAGGTCAGAGAACATGACTGGGAGACACAGGGCACCTTTACAGCAAAAACCTTAACTACGCAAGATGTAGGCTCTGCCTGCGTAAGGCTTGATTAATCCTGATGTTCAAAAAAAGGGGCGCATTGGGGCGCCCCTCTTACCATAGAAAAATGGCAGTAAAAGCAAGAGTTACGCCTTATCTTCTATTGGGTCTATTTCTGTGCATCGCTGTTGGCTTAAATTATTTGCTCAAAGACAGGGCTTCCATTCGGGCAGGTGGGGCAAGGGCTACATATATCTTTCCAGAAAAATTCTATCGCATTGCCTCATCCGACTTTACGGGTTTTTTATCAAGGCTCTTCTGCTTAAATGCCCAGTCAGGCGAGTGGAAGTGGCATTCTGAAAAAGAATACTATTACTTCATAAAAAGGCTCAAGGCGGCTTCAGGGCTGGACAAGAGGTCCTATTATCCCTATATGCTGGCCTTTAGCTCTGCGCCGGTAAGAATGCCCATCTGTCTCAGACACGCGGTAAGTTTTATAGAGACGGGCATTGAGAGATTCCCCCAAAAATCAGAAATGCCCTTCAGGCTGGCATGTCTTTATAGATTCTATCTGAATGACCCTGCAAAGGCCCTCTATTATGCGGAGATGGCCAGAGAAAGGACAATGAAATACGACAAGACGCCAACCCCCTTTATTATAAGCTTTCCAGCCATCATAAGGGCGCGCACCTCAGGGTTTGAGGCGGGGATTATATATCTTGAGTCCCTTCTTAGAGAGGTGGAAAGTAAATATGTAAGGGAAAAACTGGAACTGTATCTGAATTTTTTAAGGGAAGGCCTCAACAAGGCAAGGAGGAACGGACAATGATAATGAAAGACAACAAGGGCTTTTCACTTATAGAGCTTTCCATAGTCCTCGTTATTATGGGGATAATGATAGCGGCCGCTGCATCTGTGTGGGTGATGCAAAAAAAGACCGCCAATCTTACAAATGCCAAAGAATTGTTGGATGCGGCCAAGGAGAATGTCATTGCCTATGCCATGAGCAGGGGCAGGCTTCCCTATCCTGATGGAGACGATGGGGGCGACCCAATTGATGGGTATGAAGACACGGGAGGGGTTGATTATCAGTGCGAGACACCGTCTCGGCTTTGCTATTTACCGTGGAACACCCTGGGGACAAAAGAGCTTGACCCGTGGATAGAAAGGCTCAGATACGATGTTTCGGACCTTTTGGCCGGGGCAAAACAAGACAATATATGCGCTATCCTTTATGAATTGTCTCTTCACCAGACAGATACAGGGGGAAATACCAATCTTCCATGTGTTACTGAGTCAAATGACCCACTCCCTCCTGATGGGCAGATAGGTGTTGACCCCTCCTCAGGCAATCCTCTTGGAAGGAGCGTTGCAGCAGTAATTATATCAAAGGGAGAGATAAATCAAGAGACAGCTTCTAAGCCCACATTAGATGGGAAAAATGCATATACTATGAGGGAGTATGAGGCTGCATCAAATGTTCCAAGGGCTGATTATAACGACCTTGTTGTTGAGATAACAGTAAACGAGCTGATGACAAAGGTGTGCTCCCGCGACAATACTGTTATTAAAATATATGGAGTGTCTTCTGGAGGATCTTTTGATAGCATTGAGATACCAATAGGTTCAGGGAACTGCATCACAAACTTAAATTCTACTAACGGATACGCTACCCTGAAAGTTGGCCAAACTTATAAATTTCATCAAAATAATAATAGCTGTACCGGCACTTCAACTTATACGGGAAACTTTACTCAGGCTGCTGAAGTTGATTTCGCGGGTAATAAAGATGGAAAGGTAAGAGGGAATAGGACTGACTTGTAATATATATCACCCACAGGCTCTTAACGCCATGTCTTATTCTCTCTATGCCCGTCTCAACTGCTACATAGCCCATGCCCTTACCCCCTGGCGCGGGGCGATGGATGAGCTTGGCCTTTTGCCCAATAGCGCCCCTATCCCTCACCATGACGCTGACAGGGCAGGCTGGGATATGATATGCGCCTTTTTGCTCATTGTTGCCCGAAATGGCATGCCAACGCCCGGATTTTATTACGCAATAGAAAGGCATATCATACCAAGTATAAGACAGGCGGATGAGGTCTTGTTCGCCCCTGATGACCCCGACCCCCTCTTAAATAAGATATGCAGGTGGTTAAGCAACAGGATAAAACGGACAAGGCCATTTGCCTTTTTGACCCACAGCGCTCTTTTGCGCCCATGCAATGATGACACATTCCACATAAGAAAAAACGCCATCCCCTTTATTGAGGCATGGATGAGGTTTCCTCTGCGGACCACCCCTCATCCTGAGCTTATCCAGTATCTCAATGAGGTTGAGGAGGGTTATTCAGAAAACGAGGTTGATTTTCAGAGGATTGAGGGGCAGGCGGTCTTTTTCCCCCTTGCAGACGCCCTCCACTACTTTGGCATTGAAGAAGAGGCAGTGGGGGTGAGAACGGATAAACTTAAGCTCCACTATAGCACAGTAAGGGATTTTTTAAGAACAAGGGATAAGAGATGTTATGTGAGGAAGTGCCTTATTGACGGCACGAGGTGGCTTTTGATGCCAATGGAGAGCTACAGGCTCTTTGAGGGATATTTGGAGTATTTTACCGAGTCCCTCTCTCTTTATGAGCTATGGCAGATGACCATGAGGCAATATTCAGAGACCCGCGTCTTGCAGGCGCTTAAAGAGATTAAGAAGCGAGACGGCGTTGACTACTCCATTACTGCCCCTGGCCTAAAGAGGCGGTGGGAAAAGGAGGCGGTAAGCGCCTTGAGAAGGTGGAAGGAGAAGACAAGGAGGAGGCTGTAGAGGGGGTAGAGGGGGTAGAAGGGGTAGAAGGGGTAGAGGCTGTAGAGGGGGTAGAGGTTGTAGAGGTTGTAGAGGGGGCAGAAGAGGAGGCAGAGGTTTTAAATGCTGTAGAAGAGAGGCTTCAGGATGAGATATCTTAACATACAGGAGGTATTAAGGGTTACAGAGTGGAAAAAGGAGGCTTTTTATAAACAGATAAGGCTTTACAGGCCATTTTTTGAGGCTCAGAGGTGGATAATGAGGATGGAGAGGACGGAGAGGCTCCTGTTTCACCCCGCTCTTTTGCGCTTTATAGGGCTTGTCTTGAGCAAAGACGGCCCGTCATGGCCTGAGCTTTACAAGAAGATAAGGGATGACATCGCCCCCTACTGCATAAGGGATGAATATATCCCTTTATATTCATTATACCCCATATATGGAAAGAAACTTGGCTCTCACTTTGCGCCTAATCGCCAGAGATACTTTAGAAAGGTGTGTTTTCTGTATGCGACTGGGCTTTTAAAAAAGGAGGGAAGATATAAGGTTATTGCCAAGAGCGCAGTGCCCCTTATTGACATATCCTTTGGGGTAAGCCCGCAGTCAATAAAAAACTTTGTATCAGAAAAAAGCCTTAAAAAGCTCAGGGATACAGAGGTGGTAAGGCGCATTGATAAGGGGGAGGGGGGTAGGACCCGCTATGGGTTTTACCTTGATGCAGAGGAATTTTTGCGGGAATTTGGCGGAAGGCTTTTTAGAAAGGAGATAAGGCAAGAAGTTGTAAAGGTGCCTGCCGCAAGGCTCAGGGTAACGAGATACACGTTTCAGAAGTTTATAAGGAAGGAGTTTAGCTCCCTTGCAAGCCTTCTTACCTCTCAGATAGACAGGGAACAATATTATATAATTAAAAAGGATGTATGGAAAGAGATTGAGGGAACGGAGATAGAGGAATACTTTTTTAAGAGCCTCAGCATCCCCCAGATACAAGAGAGGCTTTCAATGTATAATAAAAATCTCTCATGCTCAAGGCTTCAACAGCTCCTCTCCGCCTATTGCTCAGGCCTTTTAATAGAGCTTTCGGGGATGCGCCATCGCTGGAAAGAGGAGGCGGTTAATGTGCTTTTAAGGGTCTTATAGAAAAAGGGGCATACCATAGAGGGCTGTTTGAGGACGAAAGCAGGGATGAAAAAAAGGTCAATCCAGCTCATACGACCACACAGGAAGGATGTCTTTTTCCCTGATATACGCCTCTATCTTGGGCGGAAAGTCATGGGCAACGAATACCTTGAAAATGGGCATATCTTTCTCTTCTGCCATGCGCCTGCACAGCCCCATGAACCTGTTGATCTCCTTTTTGGATGGCCTGACCTTTGCCTCCCCCAAGATCAACATCCGCTCGCCGTCTCTTCTGGCCTCGCCAAAGATGTTCACCTGACGCTCCCTGTCGCCTACCACAAGATATTTCCTTATGAGTCTGCCCTCTACAGTTATCCCCATATCCTTCAGTATCTTTGGAAGCCCCTTATAGGCATGATTTTCCAGCGTGTAACCCACAGTATCTGACAGACCTTCAAGCCTCTCGCGCGTAACCTTGTGTTCACCAATCAACTTGGCAAGCTCCTTTTCAGTCTTTTTCTGAGCCTTTGCCAGTTCCTCAAGCCTGCGCTCGGTCCTCTCCTGCGCCTTTGCCAGCTCCTCAAGCCTGCGCTCGGTCCTCTCCTGCGCCTTTGCCAGCTCCTCAAGCCTGCAGTCAGTCCTCTCCTGAGCCTCTGCCAAGCGGGCAACAATCTCTTTGAGCTCATTAAATTCCGTTTTTGTTACCTGCTGCGACAATTCTTCATATTGTAATTCAATGGCTTCAAGGATATTTAATAAAATATCTTTTAACGGCGGCTCTACATGGTCTATCATTCTTATAACATTTACCAACTTCATGGTTACTACACCTAATGCCACAATATTTTATTTTTTATTTGCTCAGACATCCTTATTGCACTATCTCACTTAAATCTAATCTATTATATTCCGGGCCATTTCCATGTCAATAGAGAGAAGGATGCAGATTGCAGTAAGTTTCATATATCTCCCTCCCCTTTTCGTTAAATGTAATTTTCCAAGAAGATAAGAATAAGTAATGACTTAATATAGGATATCGTGCCATATCCTAAAAATCAACAATCCTGCTTGCCTTAGTCTGCTCCTTTCTCAAAGACATTGCCATGCTCATATCAGATGACGCCCCTTCCTCATCCCCTAATCTTTCATATATCTGCCCCCTTAAAAGGTATGGAGAGGCATAAGAAGGGTCAATATCTATAGAGCGGGAAAGTGCGTCTATTGCCTCATCTAACAGCCCCTGTTGAAACAATATTGCCCCCTTATGGTAATAAAAACGCGCATTTTCAGGGGCGCACTCAATGGCGGAATCTATATCTTTAAGCGCAGACGCAGTATCGCCCTTCTTAAAATAGGCCACTGCCCTTGCCTGATATGCCTTACAGGCGTCTTTATCCTCCTTTAATACCCTGTCAAATATCTCTATTGCCTCATCATATTCTTCGTCCATAAGCTTAAACTGACCGTCCGTAAAGAGGTCATCTAAATCTTCACGCATGATATTCCCTCCTCATTATATAAATACGCTACAACAAAAAGGCCAGGTAAACCTGGCCCATGAGTTAACTCTATTTCCCTATTTCCATGAGGTTGTCTTATCCATTACCTCTCTACCATAACCCCTAACCAGCGAATGCCTTTTCAAGCGGCGGCACCATCTGTTTCTTCCTGCTCATAACCCCGTCAAGCCATACAGTCCTGCCTTCAAGGGCCTTTCCAAATGCCTTTTCTACCACGCTCGCATCATCAGTTACTGCCATAAGCTCAGTGCCCTCTTTCATAATGTCAGTAAGCATCAAGAATACGCTATGGCGATTGCCCTCCGCCTTAACCTTTTCAAGCTCTGCATAGAGGTCATCCTTAATGCCCTCTACAAGGTCAAGGCTTACAAGCTCAAGCTGACCAATGCCTACGGCATTGCCGCTCATGTTAAAGTCCTTATAATCCCTGAATACCAGATCCCTTACAGGAACACCGTCAACAGCGCTCTTTGCCTTTGCCATCTCCATGCCCCATGCCATCATATCATCTATGCCTGCAATCTTGGCAAGGGCCTCAGCAGCCTCCTTGTCCGCATCTGTGCAGGTAGCGGACTTAAACAGCACTGTATCGCTCAGGATGGCAGAAAGCATAAGCCCTGCCACATCCTTTGGTATGTCCTTTTTATAAACATCCTTATAAAGCGTATAAAGAACAGTCCCTGTGCATCCCACTGGCATGGCGCAGAAGAATATAGGGTTGGGCGTAGTTATATCGCCAACCTTATGGTGGTCAACTACTGCCAGCAACTCACCCTTATCCCAGTTGTCAGGCGCCTGTTTTATATCACTATGGTCAACAAGCATATATTTCTCGCCAGAAACATCAGTCCTCAATTCAGGCTCAGAGACGCCAAATTTCTCAAGCACAACCTTTGTCTCAGGATTTAATTCACCCTGCCTGCATGGGACAGCATCAACACCTAACATCTTTTGAAGCTCTGCAAAGGCTATTGCCGCTGTTACGGAATCAGTATCAGGGCTCTTATGACCCAATACATAAACTGACATGATATAAACCTCCTTTTTCTATTAAATTGACTCCTCCCCTCTAATCCATAGCAAGGGGAATACCCAATCCTTTCTGATGTAGCACATGAAATAATTTTTTCAAGGACAAAAACACCAAAGAATATACAACCTCTACCCCTTCTACAACCTCTACCCCCTCTACCCCCTCTTCATCCTTGTCTTTTTAAGCCTCCTCCACTTTTCAAGCCTCTCCTTTACTATCTTCTCATACCCCCTGTCTGTGGGGAAATAGTACAAATGGTCTT
>JALWQB010000085.1 GCA_026994795.1 Deltaproteobacteria bacterium | reverse complement strand
GGGGGTAGAGGGGGTAGAGGGGGTAGAGGCTGTAGAGGTTTTAGAGGTTTTAGAGGTTGTAGAGGTTGTAGAGGGGGTAGAGGTTTTAGAGGAGGCAATAAAAGTTATGACAGATTTCTGGGGGCTTCCTGTAGTTATAAAGATCTTTGCAGAAAGCGTCTGACACTTCAACATCTTCCTATCCCATATATCTCCTCTACAGCCTCTACCCCCTTTACAACCTCTAAAACCTCTAAAACCTCTAAACTCCATAGAGCTTTATAGCAGGCTCTTCCCTTAATAGCCCCATCTCATGTAACATCTTTAGGTAAAGGGAGAGGCCCTCCTGATTTGCCGTAGATAGAGAAAAGTCTATGCCTTTTAAGTATGAGACTATCTCCTCTTTACCTATTTTGTTTGTAGCCATTTTGCTTGCCATAAGCCTGCCTATGTCTTCTATTGAGCTTAAGCCATCTTCAATGCACCTTCCTATGTGGCGATAAAGCCCCTCTACTTCATAAGGCATCTCATAGAGGCAGT
The DNA here is from genome assembly GCA_026994795.1 of Deltaproteobacteria bacterium. Lineage (GTDB taxonomy): Bacteria > Desulfobacterota > Dissulfuribacteria > Dissulfuribacterales > Dissulfuribacteraceae > JALWQB01. The sequence goes on along the minus strand of JALWQB010000085.1, from coordinate 6,266 downwards.
CTTCTCTCAATGCCATTACTGCAAAGACAAATGGAAGAGAGGTCTTTTTAAGCCATATCTCAGCAAGGTCATAGATGTAGTTATAATTATTGGCATGATATAAGATCAGCGCCTCATCCCCTATGGAAAGATAAGGGCAGCATCTTAGTCTTGCCATCTCAAGGTCTCCCTTTTGAAAGACATAGTGTCTGCCATAGGATAGGTTATAAAATCTCGTGAGGATAATCCTTAAGAGCATAATTGATGTGGCGGACTTTGGGGTTACTATGATGGTAACAGCGTCAAACTGGCTTATGGGGATATCGCTTACGAGTATAACGCTCTTAACAGCGCCCTTTGCGCTTATGGATAGATTATCCATTATAATGTAACTATTAAAGTTCTCCCCGTATTCAAAGGAAGACACAAGCCCTGCCTGTAATTTTGCCCTTCTTAAAAGGGCGTTTAGCGCTGCTGGAGGGCCTGTAAGGGTCTTCCAACCCTGTGGGTTTCCCCTCCTCTTCCACGGCACATAGAGAGGGGCTGTGTTTATAAAGTTTACTATGCCCACCTTAAGGGGCTTAGAGATAGAAGTTACCATATTATGTCAATATCAAACTCCTCTTTGCTCCCTTGAAGCGCTATAAGCTCATATAATTCTGAGGCTGAAGCAGGCTGTTCCTTAAGCGATATGGAGATTAAAGGCGTCCTTTTGGAGTTTTCAAGCGAGCCAAAGAACTTATCAAGCCCAAGGGCATAAGCGCCGCCCATTGTCGCCATGTTGACAAGGGCAACAGGAGATATATGGGGAAATGCCCTTTTAATAGAGCTCATCTCACTAAAGATATCAAGCCTGTCATTGCTTGCAAGGCTGTCCGTGCCAATAGCGCAATTTATTTTACGGGCAATCATCTTATCTACTGGCGGCTCTCCCACGCCCAAAAAGGTATTGCTCCTCATACAAAGGCAAATTGATGTGCCCCTATCCCTTATTGTATCAAGGTCTTTTTCCGTAACCTTTACACAGTGAACGAGCATGGTCAACCTGTCAAGGAGACCAAGCCCGTCAAGATAGCTGACAGGCCCTTTCATTGGCGGGGCTATCTTTGTCATATCCCTGCCCCTTTCTCTCATTATATTGACCATAGGGCCTGTTCCCTCAGTAAGGAACTCTATCTCCTCGTCAGACTCTGCAATGTGCAGTGTAAAGGGCATGGCACTTTCTTGAGAGGCTTTCTTTATAGCACATAGGGTATCTTTACCTACTGTATGGGCTGAATGGGCGCTTATCCCAATATCCATCATCACCATATCCCCGTCACAGAGAAAGGGCTCTGAGAGGATGCTATCAACTATATCAGGTGAATCTTCAGGGTTTATTATCTCAAAAAAGTGTATTCCCCTTAATGGCCATCCATCTTTAAGCCCCTTTATAACAGAGGGGACGATCATGGTATTTCCGACATCTCCAATTATAAGTGCGCCGCCTCTTACAAGCTCATCTGCTGCCTGCTGGATTGAAGATGCCACTTCATCTTTGTCAATATTCTCCCTTGCCCTTGTCATAAGGGAAAGCCAGGAAGAAAAAGAGCCTGTTGGGGTTATGCGCCACTTCAAGGGGGAAAGCTCAAGGTGGCAGTGGGCGTTTATAAAAGAGGGCATTATTACAGCGTCTTCATGCCTATTTTCTACAGAGCTTGGAAAACGCTGCCTCATCTCATGCGCCTTTCCAACCCCAACAATAGAGCCTTCAAACACTGCAACGCAACCATATTCAATTGGCTCAGATGTAACAGGCAATACCCACCTTGCAGTATGAAGCGCTACAGGGGCAATCATGTCGTCAATAATGAATAGTCCATCCTCCTTTGCATTGGATAAAAGCCAGCCTCCTTTATAAGCCTCCTCATCTCCTTTACTGACAACTTATAAGAGACCCCTGCTGCCTTTACCACATTCTCTTCTATCATGGCGCTTCCAAAGTCATTTGCGCCAAAATAAAGGGCAATCTGCGCCACCTTTGGCCCCTGCGTTACCCATGAGGCCTGTATGTTCTTAAAATTATCAAGAAATATCCGTGAGATGGCAAGTGTCTTGAGATAGTCATAGGCTGTTGCCTTACTGACATTAAGCTCGCTGTTACCGGGCTGAAATGGCCAAGGGATAAATGCAGTAAAGCCCCCTGTCCTGTCCTGAAGGCATCTAAGCCTGTATAAGTGCTCTATCCTCTCTTCAATGGTCTCTATATGGCCAAACATCATTGTTGCAGTGGTCTTTATGCCAAGCGAATGGGCTGTCTCCATGACCATAAGCCACTGTTGGGCTGTTGCCTTCTTTGGAGATAGCCTCTTTCTCACCCTATCAACCAGTATCTCAGCGCCGCCTCCTGGTATTGAATCAAGGCCTGCATCTTTAAGCCTCTTTAATGTCTCCTCTATGGTAAGGCCTGACTTTTTTGCTATGTGGATTATCTCAGGCGGGCTTAGGGCATGACAGTGGACATTGAATCTACCTTTTATGGACTTAAAAAGGTCCTCATAGTATTCAATGTTAAGGTCAGGGTGAAGGCCTCCTTGAAGCAGTATCTGAGTGCCGCCAAGGGCAAGCGTCTCTTCAATCTTTTTAAAAAGCTCATCTTTTGTTATGATAAACCCATCACCATCTGAAATTGTCTTATAGTAGGCGCAAAACTTACAGCCCGACTCGCATATGTTTGTGTAATTTATGTTCCTGTCAATGACATAAGTAACGATGTTATCAGGGTGAAGCCTTCTTCTCGCCTCATCAGCCAAAACCCCCAGTTCCTGAAGGGAGGCGCACTTAAAAAGGGAAACTGCCTCTTCCTTAGTAAGCCTCTTTCCTTCAAAGGCATTCTGAATGACAGTCTTAATATCCCTTGAGTTACGACAGCTCATTATAAAGGGTATCTCTTTCTACTGGTATGCGATTGGCATCTTTGATCAAACGCTCTATCTCAGTGCGGCTAAGCGCCTTTTCAGTCTCTGCCCCTGCCATGTGCGTTATCTTCTCTTCAAGCACCGTTCCATCAAGGTCATCTGCCCCGAAAGAGAGGGCGATTTGAGCCACCTTTGTCCCGAGCATCACCCAGTATGCCTTAATGTGCCTGAAATTATCAAGCATAAGCCTTGAGACAGCTATTGTCTTAAGGTCATCAAGGCCGCCTGTCTGAGACAGGGTGGAAAGCCCCGTATTCTTGGGGTGAAAGGAAAGGGGGATAAAGCACATAAACCCGCCTGTCTCATCCTGAGCCTCCCTCAGGGCAATAAGGTGGTCAACCCTCTCTTCTGTTGTCTCTATATGGCCATAGAGCATTGTGGCGTTGGAGGCAATGCCCATCCTGTGCGCTGTCTTTGCAACCTCAAGCCATGCCTCACCGCTTAATTTCTCAGGACAAAGCCTCTCCCTTACCCTCTTGCTAAAGACCTCTGCGCCCCCACCTGGGATTGAGCCAAGCCCTGAGGCCATAAGGTCTTGTAGGGTCTCCTCAACCCCCTTACCACCCACCTCAGCTATATGGGCAATCTCAACACAGGTAAATGCCTGAATATGGCAATCGGGCCTTATTGCCTTTACCCTCTTTAACATCTCAATATAAAACTCATAGGGAAGGGATGGATGACACCCGCCAACGATATGTATCTCAGATATTGGCTCATTAAGCCGTGAGCGCACCTCATCCTCTATCTGAGAGATGGTCATCTCAAATGCGTTATCATCACCCTCCTGCCTTCCGAATGCGCAGAATTTGCAGAGGTTCTTACATACATTTGAGTAATTTATGTGCTGGTTGTATATGTAATAGGTCTTATCCCCGTTTATACGCTCACGGACAATATTTGAGAGTATGCCCACAAGATTGAGATTAGGGCAGTTAAAAAGCAAAATCCCCTCATCTCTACTGAGCCTTTTGCCCTCAAGCACCTTTTCATATATGCTTAAAAGGCCATAGCGTGAAAATAAGCCCTCTATATAGTCTGACATCCTTATAGCGCCTTAAAATGAGTAGCCTAATGAGACATTGAATATGTGGGCATTTGCCTCATAGGTGCCCTTAAGCCCAGGGGTTGTAAGCTGAGACGGCTTGCAATCTTCCATAAGGAGATAACCATAGGCAAGGTCAAACTGAATGCCTTTAATGTTATAGCCAAGGCCAAGGGCAAAGATATGCCTGTCATTGGTGGGAAGCGTTGCGTCCCTGTAGGTATCGGATATTGGAGACCTGTCATATACATAAGATGCCCTTAATGTGAGGTTAGCATTATAATTGTGCTCAACACCTATCCTTATGGCATAATCATCGCTCCAGTTTTTGGGCTTTGAGATTATGCCAGCCACACCGCTGCCCGGCATCTTTTCATAGTGTATGTCCAGTTTGTCATAGCTTGACCACCTTGTCCAAAGATAATCTACGCTTATAAGCCAGTTTTTAAAGTAGGTTGTACTTACCCCAACGGATACGCTTGCAGGGAGCCTTACTGCAAGCCATGCATCTGATTTGGGGAAGAGCCCATAAAAATTCTGGTCATAAGTCGCCTTTCCCTTTATGTCAAAACAGACCTCAGAGCGAAATACAGCGCCAATCCTCAAATTATCATTGGGCGTTACCTGCATTGCAACAAGATAGCCTTTGGCAAAATCCTCACCATCCATCTTTGTCTTTACTGAAACATTAGGAACTGACCTCAAGGGTATATACTGCGTCATCTCCGCAGTTGCCTTTACCAACTGCGCGCCAACGCCAATAGATACATACCTTGTGAGCTTATAGGATATGGAAGGGGTAAAAAAGACAGTCTCAAGCTGGGTCTTTACGGCAAAGTATCTGCCTATCCAGTCTTTATCCCACTCAGTTGTAAGGCCATAAGGGGCATTTATAGAGAGCCCAATGCCAATTCTATCGTTTATTGACCTTCCTGCGTAAAAATAGGGAAGAGGATATGCCATGTTCTTCATATCAGGGTCTTTTCCTGTGGGTGTGTCAAGCTCAAGAGACGGCATAACAAGCGCAAGACCCGCTGACATGCGCATCTTTTTAAACCCTGATACAGCAGCAGGGTTAAACCACGTTAGCTCTGGCGCATCAGAAAGCCCTGTCATAGCGGCCCCAAGCCCTGTCGCCCTTGCAGAAAGCTCATTAACCAACTGAAACCCTGCGCCAAAGGCATTGTCAAGATAAAAGACCAGAGAAAAAAACGCTACAATAAAGACCTTTAACCTCCCAAAACTCATTATTCCCTCCTCTTTTTAGATAATTATTAATTTATTATGGATAATTTAAATAGTTAACATCAAACAACTCAAACTAATAATATCAATTCAATATAAAATCCCTAATAGCTACACACAATTTAATGTATATGCCTCTAAAAGCGTCCCTTTAAGATATGATGACTTATTATCCTTAAAAAAATCTTTAAATAACCTGAGACAGCTCTGCCTTAAAAAACCCCCTGTAATAACTATCTGAGAGCCGTCATATATATATTGCTGAGTAAATAACCCTCTTTCTTCCTTAGTATCTACAATGTAGTCCTTACAATCTTTGTAATTGCGCCATGAGATATTAGAAGAAAAGTCAACTCTACCAGCGCCGCCCATCACATCTTCATATCCAAATACAATACGCCTTACCCCATTTATCAATAGCGCCCCAAGACACATAAGACATGGCTCAAGAGTAACATAACAGGTAAGGGGCCCAACCTTTGCCGGCCACCCCCCAACATGCTCATAGGCATTTTTAAGGGCAATGATTTCAGCATGGTCAACCTCATTTAAATTGTCCCTTGTAGATGATGCCCTTGCGCCCTCAGCGATTATCTCAGAACCTGCCACTATTACGCACCCCACAGGGAATTCACCATTTGAAAGAGCATTTTTCCCAAGTAAAATTGCATGTTGCATTAATGTAGCATCATTTAATCTAAGAGGGTCCATATAACTAATTACCTCAATTCTGAAATCAATTTTTCTGACTCTAAAAATTTCTGACTCTTTATATAGTAAAATTGCGGGTACACGCACATTTCCAGAATCGCGCTTTTATATATTTTCTATTCATAGGCACAGTCGCCAGAGGCGAAAAAGATAAAGCTACGCACAATTTCCCCGATCCTAAAACAAAATCTAAAATACATGGGCACAGGTCGGTTGTCAAGCGATTCTAATTATCCCTAAATCACCACTTAAAAAAAATAAAAAAGCTATAGATATTATGATTTCAATATGTTAAATTAGATTTTATTGATTTAATCTATCATCAAAGA
>JALWQB010000084.1 GCA_026994795.1 Deltaproteobacteria bacterium | reverse complement strand
TCCTTACAGTGCCTGGCTCAGGCTTTGGCCGTCCCGGTCATATCAGAATAGCCTTCTGTGTAGGAGAAGATGTTATTGAAAGGTCGCAAGATGGGTTTAAGAGGGCAGTTGAGAGGGTTACCCGTTAAGAAAAAAGGGCATTCCTTACTTATCCCCCGTATTTTTTAACACCGCAATAAAGAACCCATCCATAAAAGGCGGATAAGTAAATAGTGCCCTTTCTACATGCCATTCAGGGTGTTGGGCTAAAAATCCCTTTATAATCTCAGTTGTCTCCTCTGGCTCATGCGTGCAGGTGGAGTATATGAGCCGTCCATTAGGCGCGACAAGTCTTGAGAACCTTTTTATAAGCCTCTTTTGTATGTCTTTCAGGCTCATTATATCAGCCTCTTTTCTGTTCCACTTTATATCAGGGTGACGCCTTATTACGCCAAGCCCTGAGCAAGGGGCATCTATAAGAACCTTGTCAAAAATCAATGCATTCTTATTATCAGGGTCAATAAGCCAGTCATCTTCTATAACCTTGACCATATTATCATGGCCCAACCTCATTAAGTTCTCTCTCAATGTCTTATAACGTCCCTTTGCTTTGTCATAGGCAAATATCTTTGCTTTCCCCTGCGAAAGCTCTATAAGATGACCGGTCTTGCCCCCAACGCCGGCGCACGCATCCAGTATCCTTTCTCCCTTATCAGGCGCAACCAGCGCCCCAACAAGTTGCGAGGCCTCATCTTGAACGCTAAAAAGGCCATCAGAAAATCCTGGCATTGACTGGATATTGCCATACGAGCCGTTTATCATCAGGGCACTTAAAGAAAAATTGCCTTTCACTGCCTTAATACCATGTTCTTTAAACAGGCGTAAAAGCCCATCTCTTGTAGTTCTTATGGTATTTACCCTTATACATAGGCATGGAAATTCATTATTAGCTATTAGAGTATCAATTAAGGCATTTTTATCATTTAATCTCTTTTTAAGGCGTCTTATAATCCATTTTGGGTGAGAGTATTTTATATGTAGCGGTGGCTTGGGTTGAAAGCCCTCCATCTGGCTTCTGTGGATATTGCGAAGCACTGCATTTAATAGCCTTGTGAATGTGACAGCGCTTTGCGATATCTTCTTATAACCTGCCTTTTCATATCTCAAAACTTCCTTAAAGCCATTAATTGTCTCATTTATAGCAGCATAAGTAGGAATTTTATCAAGAAAGATGATCTGATACGCCCCTATAAGCAAAGATGCCCTTATAAGAGGCCATAATCTCTTATATCCTTTTACAAATCTCTTTACTGTCCACTCAAGGAATAATAGATGACGAATGCTTCCGCCAACACATTCCCTTATAAGGGACTTATCTTTTTCATTGAGGTTATGACAGGAAAATTCCTGATGGATGGTCAGCTCTATTGGTTACCTTTCCCGTGGGGAAGAGGCAAGCCATGAGGCCAGTATCCTAATGGCTATGCCCCTTGCATTTATAAAAGACACGATTACTGAAAGATATCCCCCTTCACTATACTTTTGCCCCTTATAAATTCCTTAACCATCATACGCCTTTTGCCTTCCATTTGTATTTCCTGAATTCCTATTATGGTGTTATCATTACATTTTATATGTATCACACCATCTTTTACAG
>JALWQB010000083.1 GCA_026994795.1 Deltaproteobacteria bacterium | reverse complement strand
CAAGGCTCGGGGTGTATTTAGGCGGAGGCCCAAAAGATGGCCTTATTATTAAAGGGGTTATGGAGGGTAGCCCTGCTGATTTGGGAGGATTAAGGCAAGACGATGAAATCCTTGCCATAGATGGTGAGAAGGTCTCAAGCATATATGACCTTAAGCTCAACCTTGCCTTTAAAAGAGAGGGGGATAATGCGACCTTGACGGTAAAGAGGAGGAGGCGCTTTTTGCCTGATATTACAAAGGATATTACAGTAACCTTCTGGCCTGAAGGTATGGGTATGGAGAAAAAAAAGGGCTTGCCAAGGCACATGCCAAGAAAGGGGCCAGGGGGTGGTGCTATGAAAGCGCCGTTCTCGCACAAAAGATAAAGATAATAAAGATAAGGAGAAGGGAGGGGGAAATAATATGAGGGCAGTTAAACTTGCCATATTAGGCAACTCTTTTGTCTGTCTTATAAAGTTTATAGTGGCATTTTATGGCGGAAGCGCTGCTATGTTTGCAGAGGCAGTCCATTCCCTTGCAGATACTGCCAATCAGGCGCTTTTGTGGATTGGCATAAAGAGGAGCAAGATAGGGCCTTCAAAGGACTTTCCATTTGGAAGGGGTCAGGAGAGATTTGTTTGGGGGCTTATATCTGCGTGCGGCATCTTTTTTGTGGGTGCAGGTGTTACTATCTATCACGGGATAGACGGGCTTTTGCACCCACGGCCAGCTGAGATAAACAAGTGGACTGTGATTGTCCTCTCCATTTCTTTTATTATAGAGTCAGCAACATTAATAATAGCATGGCTTGACAGAAAGGAGGCGGATACAGCCAACCTTGCAGTGTTGCTTGAAGATAGCGCGGCAGTGCTGGGCGTTATTGTCGCATCAATAGCCATATTTCTTACGGAATATACCCATAACATATACTGGGACTCCTATGGCTCAATAGTAGTAGGGATTATACTTGCCGTAATCGCAATAGCCCTTATAAGGGAAAACCTCTTGTATCTCAGTGAAAAGGCAAGCCCTGATGAGTTGCAACAGGAGGTAAGGGCTATTATTGAGGAGCTGCCTCTTGTTGAGGATATAAAGGATTTGAGGATGATAATCTTGACACCTGATGAGCATGTGTTAAGGGCAGAGGTAGAGATTAATGGCTACCTTTTAGTGCGCGAGATGGAAGAGAGCCTTAGAGAGGACTTTGAAGAGGTAAATGACTTTGGCGACTTCTTGCAGTTTTGCGCTGCATTTGCAAACAGGGTTACAAGGACGGTTGGCGCCAAGATAGATGAGATGGAGACAACCCTTAAAAAGAAGGCCAAGTATCTAAAGTATGTTGACATAAAGCCGTCTTGAGGACAGGGGCTTCTATTTCTATTTTAAAAAAAGCCTTGATACGATAATGCCTATCTCATACAACACATACAAAGGGATACCCATTAAGGCCATATTAAACACATCAGGGGTAGGGGTAAGGGCTGCTGCTGCTATTGCCACAAGCAATATGGCGTATTTTCTGTAGCGCAAAAAGGCATCTGGCGTTAAAAGCCCTGCCTTTGTAACTATAACCATTATGACTGGAAGCTCAAATATAATGCCAAACCCTATGAGAAAGAGCCCTGTAAAACTTACGAATCTCTCAACCGAGATAATGGGCCTCAG
>JALWQB010000082.1 GCA_026994795.1 Deltaproteobacteria bacterium | reverse complement strand
ATGCCCTGTATATAGCCATAAATTAATATCAGAGGCGTTTTGAATTGGTTTATATCTTTCAAGGTCTATTATTGCAGAATGCAAGGCTATTCCCTCTTCAATTACATTTACCAAGATGGCCTTTATCTCGCCTTTACACAAAACAGATGCAGAATCAATAACATATTGGTCTCGTATTACCTTATACAATAGGGTTGGCATGTCTTGACCATATAATTGGGCTACAATCTTGTCAGGAAATACGGAATATACCTCTTCTATCCCGTCACGATTACAGTCATTTACCATTACCTCATTAGGGGAGCTGTCCATTGAGGCAATTATCTCAAGGTCTTCCTTTCTTAAATAGCATCCCCCTTTGCCCTGCGCCATAAGGGCATCTCCCTTAAATTGCCGCCCGCCTCTCATCTTCCTTGAGGATTTCATGCTTGTAATAACACTATAATCGGCGTTATCCTCGGCATTGTATGGATATCTTCTTTTAAGCCCATCTATTATTCCATAGACTGATATGGCGTTAGGGCCAATAAAGAGCAATATATGGGCGTTATATGCCTTCAACAGGGCATCAAACCCTTTCTCCAAAGAGGGTATATCAATTGGAGAAAGCCAGTTTATATGCCATAGCCCCCTTTTTATCTCTTCTATAATCTTATAAAAAGACCCTTTCCCTACCCCTTTTCCCCTTATAAACAGGCCATTAATGCCTGAAAACCTCTCAACAATCTCTCCGCCTTTTAAGAGCCCATGACTTAATTTGACAATTCGGGCATCACTCCTATCCTTATGGGTAGCCTTTATGGCTATAAGGCCGATGGGTCTCCCTATGCCATTAATATTTTTATAGATTGTAAATATGTCTCCTTCATTTACGCCCTTATTCCCGCCTGCGTCAATTGTGATTGTCTCTCCTGCTCCATCGCCTATTGAGGTTATACGGGCGATAATAGGGCTCAGGTCGTGCATCAACTTCCATTGCCATAAGCCGTCTGTCTTCTCTTTCTTTACGCTGTGAGGCAACTGTCCATAGCATAAGCTGACATTATTGGGTAATATAGCCACAAGCATAAAAGATATTATAGATACAAAAAAGATTATAATTAATTTTTTCTCATCCATAAACTTATTAAATTAATATTTATTGTTGATTAATGATGCTTAATAATAACTAAACATGATTTTTTTCTTTTCTGAGTGTATATCCTTAAAATAAAGAAATTAATTAATAACAATATTGCAATATATATGGATTTGTCTCCTTTTCTTTTTTGATTGTTGATACGGGGGCATCTCCATAATCATGGCCAGGAAGCACTACAGTATCGTCAGGAAGAGACAAGAGATTATTTTTAATTGAATTCATAAGCGTCTCAAAATTGCCCCCGGGCAGATCTGCCCTTCCAACCGCCCCTACGAATAGCGTATCTCCTGTTATGACTATCCCATGTCCATAGAGGCATATAGACCCAGGAGAGTGGCCCGGGGTGTGGATTACCTGAAAGACAAGCATGCCCGTTTTAAACTTTGATGAGGGATCAAGGAATTTATCTGCTGGAGGAAATGGCTCAAATCCCCATGAACGAAACATCATAACCGCATCTGGTGAGCGAAACAGCTCATCATCGTCTTTATGCATATAACAATGGGCGCCTGTCAGGGCCTTCATCTTTTCATTGCCAGAGGTATGGTCAGGGTGTCCATGCGTATTGACAATTGCCTTTATTGAGAGCCCAAGAGAGCTTGCCTCATCTCTTAACATTGTCTCACTGCCTGCCGGGTCAACTATAAATGCCTCTTTTGTAGCTACGCATCCTATAATATAGGCATTTACCGCGAGTGGACCTACTACATATCTCTTCACAATTAATTGGTCATTTTTTACTATATTATCCATTTTGCCCCCTTATCTTCTGAGCATACATGATATGAGTGGACGAAGTAAAACTTCTCATCACCTCTAAGGCCATTAAAAAGAGGGGATTTTTGCACAATATTTATCCCATTCCAGCCAATATGCGGTACAGACAAGCTACCCTTCTCTTTCCAAATCGGACATTTCTCATCCGGGTGGCTGGAAAATTTACTACTGGTAGTCGCCAGCCCAAATTAACGGTTCCGGAGAGTATGTTGCATATTTTATCCTGCACCATTACCAGCTTTTTGGCTTAAATTCCTCATCATTGGCGATATTTATAACGCCACCCTCGGATTTTAAGACAAACAGCCCCCTTTTGTAGGCATAACGGTCAACACCTTCATTGTAGGTGATGCCAGCTATTGCCCCATATACTGTATAATCCCTGTATTTAGGAGAACGCTCCTTAAAACGGGAAAGTTTCTCAAGGAGATAATCCACATCCTCCTTGGTAACCGTTGTCTTGACCTCTATGACCACTACCTCATCATCATTATCAAGCAGTATGTCGTATTCGGCAATGACCCTGCCGTTATCGTCTTCTATCTCTACACGCCTTGCGCTCTGTCTTATCTTTATGCCCCGCTTTCTGAATAAATCCACAGACCCAGGCTCAACAAGGGCCTCCACCAGCTTTCCCCACTGAGTGGTAAACAGGTTTTCCAGCCTCTGAAAACGCTCCTCCCACTCCCTCTGTTTTAACTTTTGCTCTTCTTCCCTTTTTCTTCTCCGTTCTTCTTCCCTTCTCCGCCACTCTTCTTCTTCTTTTCTCCGCTGTTCTTCTTCTTTTTTTCTCCGTTCTTCTTCCCTTCTCCGCCACTCTTCTTCTTCTTTTCTCCGCAGTTCTTCTTCTCTTTTTCTCCATTCTTCTTCCCTTCTCCGCCACTTTTCTTCCCACTTTAACCTCTCCTCTTCAGACTTCTTCAAATATGCCCATAACTCCTCCAATCCTTTAGCCATCCATCTGGGCATTTCGTCTCGTGCAGTGGCAGTAGCCATTTTGTTCATCCTCCTTTCCTTCTTTATTTGCGAGATCTCTGTTTTAGCCCCCTTAAAAGAGCCATCCTTATTGACTAGAATGCATCATCCATGTTTTTCCTGCTGACCTTCTTGTTTAAGAAGGGGAGGGTCATATTTTTTGACCCACACCTTGTTGCCGTCTGAGACAATGGCCAACCTTAACTACATTGCTAAGGCCACGGGATTCAGGCCCTCTTGCATAAGACCTCTTTCCGATCTGCTCTACTGCCTCTTGCATTGCCTTGTAAGGGTCTTCCTTGCAAAATGCCTGCTGAATACAGGCTTATCCTCTATAGCCAGCCTGCTAAAGAGAGCCCTGCCTTTTTCTCTTTCTACATCGTCTTTTCTCAACTCAAAAAAACGCCACAACAGAGAGAGATTAAGGGTCTTTCCTGTAGATTGTCAACAATTTTGACCCACCTTTTTTAAAGAAAATTGACCCACTATAGCATGTTTGCGTAATTCACTGGGTTGTCCCTTGTAGCCAAGTTTTTTTAAACGCTCAACACCTCCTTTTTGATATTGCTTTAAGTAACTAACAAATGTTGTTTTTGACATTTGGCACAACTGGCATATATCTTTATGTGCAACTCCTTGACTTTTTAAGTAAAGGACTTCCATTTTTTTCTGTACTTTGGGATGAGGATGATGATAACGTTCATAATCTTATTACCCTGTCCAGTTTTTTGGGTCCACTATATTTTTATTTCATTTCAAATAGAAAAGCTATTTTTATAATAATGTTATTTATAGAACGATCTAATAGTAATAATTAAGAAAACTCCTCTAAAAGGGCATCGATGTCTATATCTCCGCCGCTCTGGACAGCTTCTATCTTTTTTTGCTGCTCATCATCTCTGCCTGCATCAGGGTCATCTAATTTTATGAATTCTGTCTGCTCCATATTCATCTCTACATAAAATGGATTGTTATCCTGAGTCTTAAAGGAAAGACGCCTGCATACCGGCTTGTCTAACAATGTAGCGACACTCATAATAATTGCAGAGCTGATTGTAATAGCCTTAGGCTGATTGTTTGCAGCGCTTAATCCAAATTCCTGCTCTACATTCCTCCTTGCAGCACCTATTATCTGATTGACCATCTCACCGATAAAATTGACTACCTCATCGGCATCATAGCGGTTTACAAGGTCGTCTTCCGGCATCCCCATAAACATCATCCCCCTTCTATAAAGCTCAAGGGTTGCGTCAGCAGAGAAATTCATAATAAAAAGCCCTGAATAGTCCCCGGTAAACTGGACAAAACACCCAAGGTCAGGCTTTAGACTAATGCTTGGAATATGTTGAATAGTTGGAGAATATTTTATTGTTGAGCCAGTATTGCCTTCAAATACATCCTTTACTGCCTTACAGCAAAATTGAGCCACCCTGTTGATTGTCTTAACCCTTGCCATAACATAACCTCCTCCTTAAATAATTATCTATTCTATATAATCTAAATCTTGAATTTGGCAAGTTTTGCCGTAATATACTATCCAACTAAGGTTATTCAAAATGAAAAAATCATCAAGACCTTAATCAAGGGACATTTTTCATGGTTATAGAAATTGAGCCATTTGATGCCTTATTAAACAGTCATAAACCACGATACTTTATCCTCTATATAACACCAAGGGGCGAGAAGACAGCCCGTTGCATACAAAGATCCATTGATGCAGAGATTATAAAGATAGGGAGAGACAACAGGATAAAAGACGCAATAAAATCAATCTGGCAGGAAGCTGACGGGATTATATGCGTTATGGCATGCGGCATAGTGGTAAGGGGCATTTCCGAGTTATTAAATTCAAAGCTCAATGACCCCGCATTGGTTGTAGTGGATGAGGCAAAGAGGTTTTCAATAAGCCTTTTAAGCGGCCACTTTGGAGGAGCGAATGAGCTTTCAAGGCAAGTAGCCAACGCCATTGGCGCAATCCCTGTTATTACAACTGCGACAGATGTAAATGGACTTGTCGCCCTTGATGATATAGCGAGAAAAAAGAAACTTACTATCAGCAATATAGAGCGATTAAAGGCAATACACATGGAGATGTTAATGGGCAATAAGGTCTATGTATATGACCCCTTTAATATTATGTCAGAGATAAAAGGGAAAGGGGAGATCTGTTATAGCAACAAAGAACTGCCTGCGTCCCCCGCGTCCATATCAAAACACATTGTCTATGTCCACTATAAGCGCCCTGTTTTGAATGATAAGCTATCTGGAAGCGTACTTAATCTCTATCCCCCGCTATTGGCTATAGGTATTGGATGCAACAGAGGCGCTTCTAAGGATGAGATTATAGAGACAATCAGGGAAATACTCTCCAGTAGCAACATAGCTATTGAATCTGCGATAGGGTTATTTACCTCTGACAGAAAACAGGATGAAGAAGGGCTTTTACAGGCATCAAAGGCATTGAGGCTTCCGATAAAATTCTTTACTTCAAAAGAGCTTTCTAAGGTATCTGTCCCCAATCCATCTCCTGCGCCCTTAAAGGCAATTGGCGTCCATAGCGTATGTGAGGCATCAGCCATACTTGGGGCAGATAACGGGGAGCTTATTGTAGAAAAGACAAAGGGTAAAAATGTTACTCTTGCAATTGCAGTAAAAAGGCACCCCCCGCTTCGTTTTTTCTAAGCTCAACCTTCCCGTCTGCCCCTGTATTATGACGGCCTTCAAATAATTCCCTCACCCTCTTTAAATCCCCTTCTGTATCTATATCCAAGGGCGCTCTATCTACGATAACAACCCCTATGTTATAGTCATTCTCAATGGCCCTTAACTGCTCAAGTTTTTCAATCCTTTCAAGATAGCCCTCTTTTAAGGAGACAAATTTTTCTAAAAAACTGACTCTATAAGCATAAATACCAATATGACGCAAATATTGTGGATATAGTCCTTTATTTTTTGTTGATGATGTTTTACTTTGGAATATATTTTTTTTCTTATCCCTTTCAAATGGTATTGGCGACCTTGAAAAATAAAGCGCTCTCCTGCTTGCGCTTATCACCACTTTGACCCTGTTGGGATTTTCAAGCTCAGGCGGCTGGAGGGGCGAGGCCAACGTAGCCATTGGGATGTCTTTATGGGTTATAAGATAGTCAATAAGCCCCTTCAAAAAGGACTTGTCAACAGCTACCTGATCCCCTTGGACGTTTATTGCAATATCGTCATCTTTTAGGTCAAGTTTCTTACATGCCTCATACACCCTGTCAGTGCCAGATGGGTGAAGCGGGGATGTCAACACTGCATCATAGCCGCCTTCTTGAACATGCCTTTTTATCTCCTCCGAATCTGTCGCCACAACAACCTCTTTAAATAGCCCTGTAGAGCGCACAGAGGCGACGCAGCGCATAATCAAAGATTTGCCTCCAATTTCAACAAGAGGCTTTCTCAAAAGCCGTGTTGAGCCTATTCGGGCAGGTATGATGGCATATACATTTGAATTTTTAAAAGACATCGGATGCTTCTCCTTTCATCATTCCTATAAGTCATTATTTATGGGCTATAGATAGTGATTGCATAATTCCTGTCGCCTCAAAGAATTATCTCATAATCCCCTTGCTATTTTAAAAATCATCGTAATATAATACTGCGATATAACAAATATTCATGGCGCCTGCACCGCCTCGGCGCATGAAAAATCAAAAGTAAATTTTATGGCGGATTATAATTGCAAATAGGTTGACCCCCTTTATTGCCTTTTTATCGGGCATCAATAACTATAAAGGGCAGAAAGATAAAAAGAAAGTGGCATTAATAGATATTAATAGAAAGGAAATATTTTGTAAAATTGTTTATTATGGCCCTGCAAGGAGTGGAAAGACCACTAACTTAGTATATATCTATAATGCGATTGATGAGAAGAAAAGAGGCAAGCTCCTGACAATTGAGACAAAAGGAGATAATACCCTCTTTTTTGATCTGCTTCCGTTAAATCTTGGCCTTATAAAGGGGTTTGACGTAAAACTACAACTATATACTGTCCCAGGGCAGGAAGCTTATGCCAACACTCAAAAACTGGTCATAAAAGGTGTTGACGGACTGGTATTTGTGGCTGATTCCTTAGAGATAAGGAGAAAAAAGAATATTGAATCCATTAACCGCCTAAAGCAAAACCTCTCTTTCTATTCCTTGTCTATAGAAGAGATTCCATTAGTTTTTCAGTATAATAAGCGTGACTTAACCAAGACCTCTATCCCTATGCTGTCTGTTGAAAATCTTCAGACAGACCTTAATAATACGCTTAAAAGGCCATATTTTGAGACATCAGCCATAAAAGGCTGGGGGGTTTTTGAAACGCTGAAAGAAATTAGTAAAATGACAGTAAGATATGCCCTTAAAAAATATTATCAATAGTTTTATAATAGTAGAAAATATCTTTTATAAGAAGATAATTTTTATAAGGTCTTATTAGGAAACTTTTTAGAAGTTATTATCAGGAGATTTTATTATGGTAAAGCGAGATAATCATATTTCTATCTCACCCCTATCTAATGATAATGATGAAAATACCTCTCAAAAGGGGGGTGAGGATATGGAGGGAGTTGAGCTCAACTTAGATGATCTTTCACTGGAGCTTGAAGAGACCATTGATAATGTTTTAGAGCCGCAAAAGCCAATTGAGATTGACCCTGTCAGCAGTGAGGTCAAATTGGTTCATAAGGGGGAGGAGAGTGAGGCTGATAATGATAATATTGAGCCACAGCTTGAGTTAAATGATGTTGAGCTTGAATTTGAAGACGATGATAAGGGGCTTCGGGTTGAATTTGACCTTAATGACGATAATCCTGTTGAGCATGGTCAGCAGGAAGAAGATATCTCAAGGGCGGATAGCTCCCTTGCATATCAGTTAAACAATCTATATGAAGCAGTTTTGACCATAGGCATAGACTCAAAAGAGGCTGATTTTTCATCAATATTCTCATTGCTTGATACGCTATCAAAAGAATTAGGGCAATTAGGCTCTGATGATGTTTCCATTCTCTTATCGTCAGTAAGGCGGTTATTGCAAGCGCTCAAAGATAATCTTACATCATTGACAAATGAATTTATAAAAGGCGCTGTAGATGCGATATTAAAGGCTATTAATACTATTATTGAAATTACTAAGGAGACAAACCCCGTTCAACCCTCTTTTGAGACAATTGACATGATAAGAGACACCAAAAAGGCATTGGGTGTGCATCTTTCTGAATTGCAAAAGGCCCATATAGAGACCTCATCTCAGGAGGCCATAGACCAGCGAGAGGACGGTGGAGAAGACATAAATTTGGGAGTTGAATTAGATATAGCTAATGAAGAAAGAGATATGCAGCCTGATATGATGGAGCTCTCCTCCTCAGGTTCAATAATGGAGATAGATTATGACAGGCTTAAGCTTGGCATTGGAGAGGCGATTTCAGACATTGTCTTGTGCATAGAAAAGATGTCTGTTTTAAGGCGGTCATTAGAGGCCAGGGGTAAGGCTGAGATATTAAGGCTGTTTTTGGGCTCATTAGAAGAGGCCATTAGGCGCGCTGCCTTGCGTCTTTCTGAATATACAGGCTCTACTGTTGAGATAAGGGAGCTTCCAATCCTGCCTGATATTGATACAAGCCTATCTCCACCGCTTGAAGAGGCCATAACAGTTAATTGGGGAGGTCAACTGATAGCGTTATTTCCGGAGGATATATGCCTTAGCATACCATTATCTAAGCTAAAAAGGCGCATTAATCCATCTGATAACACCCTAAAGTTGAAGTCCCTTAAAAAATGGCCATGGTCAAAGGTAAGGGATATAGTTACAGGCGAACTCTCTTTAATGGATGAAGACGCCTTAAACGCCCTTGAGCTCCCAATAGTAAAAAATCCATTATCTTCCATAAGCTATATACCAAATGAAAAAGACCTCAATCTAATTGTCATATATAGGGACCAAAAGGGATGCGCCCTTATTGTGGATGAGTCAATGTCTCATCTTAACTGCCTTGATGGATGGAAGTGGACAGAAGAGTCACCTTCAGATTCAGATAACGCCCTTTGGATAGGCTATCTTGAAAAAGATGATGAAAAAATACCCCTCTTCTCTCCAAAAAGTTGCTCAGATACCTAAACCCTGCAATTGCAAGATTTAGGTAAAATTCATTTTTGCCCATTTTTGCCGTGCATGATTTAGGTAATATCCTAAAAACGGTCAACTTTATTTGTTGACAACACAATGTGATTTTACCCCTTGCATAACCTGATTTTTTTAAGTATGCTTGACTTTCTAATTGAAAGAAGGTTGTGAATAAGATACTCTATTGTAATTTATTTTATAAGCATAGGAGGTGTAAATGGCGATCCGCATACGACTTACCAGAGGCGGACGTAAGAAGCGTCCGTTTTACAGGGTTGTAGCAGCAGATTCTCATGCCCCAAGAGATGGACGTTTTTTAGAGATAGTAGGTACTTATGACCCATTAAAGGAGCCTTACGACTTTAAGTATGATAAAGAAAAGGTAAAAAAATGGATGTCTCGCGGCGCAAAGCCAAGTGAGACTGTTTACAGTTTATTAAAAAAGGCAGGCTTTTATAAGGAACAGGCCGCATAATACAAAATAACTGGAGGTGCTCATGAAGGAGTTGATTGAATACATTGCAAAGGCCCTGGTTGATAATCCAGAAGAAGTTGAGGTAAATGAGATTGAGGGTGAACAGACCTCTGTCATTGAATTAAAGGTCTCAAAGGAAGACCTTGGCAAGGTCATTGGCCGCCAAGGTAGGACTGCCCGCGCAATGCGCACCATTTTAAGCGCAGCCTCAACAAAACTGAAGAAAAGGGCTGTGCTTGAGATCCTTGAATAATTATCACTGCTAAAAATTGAAACAATCCCTTAATAACGCCCCTGAAGAGGGTGTTCTTGCCATTGGAAAGATAAGGAGGGCCCACGGTATCCGCGGCGCCCTCGTTGTATTTATTTATTCAGGCTCTATTGACGTATTAAGGTCTTTAAGGCATGTCTATATTGAGGGCAGGGAGTTTGAGCTAAAAAAGGTATCTCCTAAAAAGGGAAAAGAGGCAATAATATCCCTTAAATCAATAAATGACAGAAACACTGCGGAAACATTCAGGGGGAAGGAGCTTTTTTGTCTTATATCAGACCTCCCTCAGACAGAAGAAGATGAATTTTACTGGTTTGAGATTGCAGGCTACTCTATTTACGATAAAGATGGCAAGGTCATAGGAAAGGTAAGGTCACTTCTTGAGACAAAAGGCCATGACCTCATTGCTGGAGAAGGAAGCAGTGGAGAATTTTTTATACCTATTGTCAACCAATTTATCTTAGAAATAAGACATGATGAAAAAAAGATTATTGTTGACATCCCAGAAGGCCTTATTGAGACTCAATAATATAACCTAATTGCAGGATTTAAGATTTAGGTATTATTAAGGTTATCGCTTACCATCTTTTTAAGATACGCCTCTATAAAGCCGTCAATATTACCGTCAAGCACAGATTTTACATTTCCTGTCTCATATTCGGTCCGATGGTCTTTAACTAACTGGTAAGGATGAAGAACATAACTCCTTATCTGACTCCCCCATGCAATATCCCTTTTTTCACTATGGAGTTTCTGTTTTTCTTCTTCTCTCTTCTGAAGTTCTTTTTCATATAGCCGCGCCTTTAATATCTTCATGGCTATTGCCTTATTCTTATGTTGAGACCTCTCATTCTGGCACTGAACAACTATGCCAGTAGGGACATGCGTAATCCTTACAGCAGAGCTTGTCTTATTTACATGCTGTCCCCCTGCCCCGCTTGCCCTGTAGGTATCTATGCGTATATCCTTTTCGTTTATCTCTATATTAATAGTATCATCCACCTCTGGGGCAACAAATAGAGAGGCAAATGATGTATGACGTCTTTGAGAGGCATCAAAGGGAGAAATGCGCACAAGC
Source organism: Deltaproteobacteria bacterium (assembly GCA_026994795.1). Classification (GTDB taxonomy): domain Bacteria; phylum Desulfobacterota; class Dissulfuribacteria; order Dissulfuribacterales; family Dissulfuribacteraceae; genus JALWQB01. The sequence goes on along the minus strand of JALWQB010000082.1, from coordinate 13,273 downwards.
CTGTGAACACCCGCCTCCGCCTTGAGATAACCATAGGCATAAGGGCCATTTACCAAAAAGGTAGCGCCTTTTATGCCTGCCTCTTCACCGAGCATCATATCCAATAACTTGGTCTCAAACCCCTTTATCTCTGCCCACCTTAAATACATCCTTAACAACATATCCGCCCAGTCCTGAGCCTCAGTGCCGCCAGCGCCGGCATGTATCGTTACGACTGCATTATTCTTATCATGCGGGCTGTTCAAAAGCCTCTCAATCTCTGCTGACTTCACCTCCTCTTGAAGCCCATCCCCCAAGGCTACCACCTCTTTTAAGGTAAATAAATCCTCCTCCTCCTCAGCCATCTCTAAAAGAAGCCTCAAATCCCCGAGCTTTTCCTCAAAAACCCCTAATTTTTCCTTTTTATCTAATAGGATAGAACGTTCCTGAAGAATAGACTTTGCCTCTTCAGAGTCCCAGAAATCAGGAGAAAGCATCTTCTTCTCTATTTCATCGAGCCTGTCTTCAACGCCTTCCTCTTCAAAGATACCTCCTTAAATTTGAGACCCTGTCCTCAATATCCTTTATCCTAAATTTTATCTCCTGAACCTTTAAAGAAGCCTCTTTAAAGCCTTTTGTACCCATAATCAACTCCCTTCATTTATCGCCTAAATCCTGTAATTGTAAGCTCCATACATCATATTGGATCGGCTCCTAAACAGCCGGTAGGAGCACATTGCAATGTGCTCTGGTAGGGTCACGTTGCAACGTGCCCCTACTAATCTGTTTTTGAATAGAAATATTGATTTAAATATGCCATAAAAATGATATCCTCTTTAGGAATCAATTCACTATAATACCTTAAGCTCAATATTTCCAATAGCCCCTATCTTGTCTCCAATTATTACAACTCCCCCTAATACCCCTTCACCCTTGAGTGAGTCAATAAAGTTAAGGGCACTTTTTATCTCCCTTCCCCCCTTTACCATATTGCCTGCCATTGTCGCTACTGCATCGCTAAGGGTTGAAGAATGAGAGACAATAGTTACAGCATCAGCTATGCCAAGGCTCAAGGAATGCCCTATCTTTCCAGATGAAGTACAGACCCCATATTCCTCATACAGTCCGTTATTTGGAGAAAGCCTTAGAGCAATCTTGTTGCTAAAAGGGGACTCCCCTGCCCATATTGACACAAGACATGCCTCTTTTATCCACAAAAAACAGTCTCCTCCATTTTCTATTATTATCTCTTGAGATTGCGGCTCTTTTTTAGTCTCATGCATATTATTATCCTTAAAGTGCCTGATTATACCCCTTCCCACATATCTTGCTATCGCCCCTGCCACTGCCGCCATTGGCCCTACACTGGCCGCCTTGCCAGCCTCCATCATCTCTTGGACTATTGGCGGGGAAAATGGGTCATGGATAAGGGGGGTCATGGAGTGAAGAAAAGATGGATGCTCTCTTATATAATTTTCAATTAAAAGGCGCGCCTCTATAGTAAGCCTTTCTGCCAGCGGCCTTATTTTATGTTGTGAATGTATCCAGAGGTCTGTCTCTTTATAAGATATCCTGAAGGTATCAAGGCCATCTCGCCTTGATATAGAGCGATAATCCCTTTCCTTCTTGTATTTTATAGCAAGCTCTCTCTTGTTATAATTCAATCTGGCATCATTCCCATTCAGGCTTGAGAGGACGTGATAAAAGGGAGTTAAGCGCTTCATCAGGGGATACTCCTTTATATAACACCTTATAGACTGAAAATGATATTGGCATATCACAGCCAAGGCTTGCGCCAAGATTATAGAGCGCCATTGAGGTCTTAACCCCCTCAGCCACCATATTCATTGACGATAATATATCATCTATCTTCTCACCCCTTCCAAGGCGCAGGCCAACCTGTCTATTCCTGCTCAACTCGCCTGTGCATGTGAGGACTAAATCTCCAAGCCCCGACAATCCTGATAATGTCATAGGGTCAGCGCCAAGCCTTACGCCGAGCCTCGCAATCTCTCTAAGCCCCCGCGTGATAAGGGCCGCCCTTGCATTTGCCCCAAGCCCCATCCCGTCAGATATGCCCACTGCAATCGCAAGCACATTCTTTACCGCCCCCCCTACCTCAACCCCCCTTATATCCTGTGTAGTATAACATCTAAGATTTGAGTATGAAAATGTCTCCTGTAAAAGAGAGGCTGCCTGATGCGATGATGATGCGATTGTGATGGCAGTTGGCAGAAAGGCCGCTACTTCTTTAGCGAAACTCGGGCCAGAAAGCACAGCAACCCTCTCTTTAAGACGATTTAAGGCAGAATCGGCTGTCAAATCATCAGACTGGATATTTTCTTTTTTTATCAGCTTGCTTATATTATCATTGATTAAGTCTATTATAATATCGCTCATAAATAAAAGGCTCTTATTTTCAATGCCCTTTGCGCATGAGACAATAATAGGGAATGTCTCAAAGGTATGGCCTGAAATGGAATCAAACAATATAGATAAGGTCTCTCTAAACCCGTGAGATGGTATGGCCATCAGGATAATCTCACAATGGCTCACGGCCTCATCAAGAGAAGAAGTGAGGTTCAGATCAGAAGGCAGCTTAAAATCAGGCAGATAATGCGTATTGCGCCTCGCCTTCTTTATCTCCTGTATGAAAGCATGATTTCTGCCCCATAAGGAACAATAATGGCCTGCCCTTACAAGATGTATCGCAAGGGCTGTCCCCCAACTGCCAGCGCCTAATATGGCTATTCTTCTCCCCAACATTGATTAACCTGCATAAAGCGTCTAAGGCTATCTAAGCTAAATCAATTAAGCGGTATCTTCAAAAGCTGTCCTGCCTTTACTATATTTGATTTAAGACCATTTAATGCCTTTATCTTCTTAATCCTTGTCTTATTTCTTATTGCAATAGCCCAGAGGCTATCACCCTTTTTCACCCTGTATAATTTATATCTTATAGCCTGTTTGGTTTTGGACTTCTTGTTATGCCTCCTATTATAATGAGTTGCAACCTTTTTATGTCTATTATATGATTTATACTTCTTGCTTCTATCCTTATATGAACCTTTTTTCTTAATCCCTTTATTTTTAGCATAATATGTCTTCTTTTTCTTCTTTATAGGGACCTTAAGACGCTGCCCTACCCTTATAAGGTTTCTGTGTTTCAGATTGTTCGCAAGAGCGATATCTCTTACAGTTGAGCCATACTTCATTGCAATTATTGATAAATTTTCTCCACGCCTTACCCTGTGATACACAAAGGCGCCTTTTGGGATAGTCCAGTTTTCTAATTCATTCATCTTTGCAATAAGCGCCTCTTTTTTCTCTGGAGGAACCCGTAAAACATAGCCTTTTGGCGGCGTAATCTCATACCTTAGCTCAGGATTGAGCTCTTTAAGCCTCTTCTTGGGCACGCCTATCGCCTTTGCAATCTGAGATAAATGCAGCTGCTTATTTATCTTGACCTTATCATAAACAATCGGAGGGTCAGGCTCTCCCAGTTTAAATCCAAACTTTTCAGGGTCTTTTATTATAAGAAGCGTTGCAATAAACCTTGGAACATATCTTACGGTTTCATAGGGCAGCCTTTGATACAGGTCCCAGAAATGGTCAAGATAATTTATCCTCTGTTTTCTGATAACCCTTAAAACCGTCCCCTCACCGCAGTTATACGCTGCAAGAACTGTCATCCAATCTCCAAATATCTTATGTAATTCAGTAAGGTATGCAATTGCTGCATGAGTAGATTTTTCAGGGTCAAGCCTCTCATCAATCCACGTATTTCTGTTAAGCCCAAATTTATATCCCGTGCTGGCAATAAACTGCCACAGTCCCAATGCCCTTGCCCTTGACAGCGCCCTTACCTTAAAGCCGCTTTCTATCAACGGAAGCCATGAAAGCTCTTCTGGAAGACCTGCCTCTTTTAACTCCTTTACTATCATTGGCCTGTAGATGCCTGAACGTTTATATGAAGCGATAAAAAAGTCTTTTTCTTGTCCTTGAAATCGTTTTATCTCATTTATGACCTCTTTATTCATTATAAGCGGTATTTCAGTATGCAGCCCGTTTGCGACAGTAAAACGAGAGGCATGTATCTCCATAATCCTCTTTGCAATAAGAAAACGCAGGTCCTCCTTTTGCTGGAGTATCTCAGGCTCCTCTTTAGAGGGTGAAACCTTTAATATAAGGCTATACGCCTCATCAAGGGCATTGAGAGATTCATTAAAGCGCCCCTTATCCCAGAGGTCTTGAGCGGTTTTATATATCTCAAGCGCAGTATCAAGCATCCTTTGATACCGCTCCTGCTCAAGCTCTTCCGACAGCTTATCAGTATCCTTAGGGGATAATACAGCATAAGCAAACGGACTTTCATGAATATTTTTGTCATTTATTGCCCTCTTAGACCTTTTCCCGCTATCTTCTACTGTATCTGAACGAAGTTCTTCTTGAACATCTTCTGCTATCTCTTCTACAATAACCTTTTCTTCATTATCTATCCTGCTATTCCTGCTGTCTTTCACTATAGGGCCTGAGTTGGTATGCCCTTTATCGCTCAATGTATTCAAGGTATTAGTTGACGGGGCATTTGAAGATAAATTACGCCTTGAACCTGTCTTAACATTAGGAAACTTAAGACCTTCATACGAGGATATATTCTTTTTAGTAGCCTGAGTTGATACGCATGAAGAAATACTTAATATACAACATGTTAATATAATAAGCATAACTGATAAAATAAGATGGTCTTTTCCTGCCGTTTTTTTCCCCATAAGTCCTTGGCCTTCCTTTAAATCTTTCGTCTCCTCTCTTTAACCTTAACCTTTACAGACGATCTTTAATAAAAAGACACAGTTAGTTACTACTAAAAACAGACAAATGCAAGCGGAAAATAAAAATTGTGTGGTCATAGCATGGGATTTATGAGAGTTATTTATGTCCATGACACCCAAGGCCAGTGGATAAGGCATTGAGATTATCATACATAAGAGAGATGAAATTTAGTCCCCCTTCCCCCCTGCTGATATCGCCTGTTACCCCAACTGTAATGGGTATTATCTTTGCGTTTGTAGCCTCTGATATAGTCCTTGCTATCTTATCTGAGGATGTAGTCTCAAAAAAGATATAAGGGATATTTTTCTCCTTTACAAGGTCTATTATCCTTAAAAGCGTTCTTGCGGTAATATGGGCATCCGGGCTTATGCCCATTACAGATGCCACATTAAGCCCATAGCGCGCAGCAAGACGCTTAAATGCATTATGGCCCGCCAATACAATGGTGCGGTGCGAGCAGGCGCTAAGGGTAGAAGCATAGTCCCTATCAAGTTTACTGAGCCTCCTCATAAGGGAAGATGCCCGTTTTTCATAATAATCCCCATAAGAAGGGTCTATCTCTTTAAGCGCTCTCTTTATATGCCCAACAAAGAGCATATCAAATGAAAAATCCAGCCATAAATGAGGGTCATAAACAGCGCTCTGCCGTAAAATATTAACTGCCTCAACTACCGCCATGCCATTCGCCCTGAAATCCCCGCTAAAATCCCGCGCCCAGGGCTCAAGAGACGTACTCGTAAAACAAAATAGCCTTGCCTTTTTTATTGCCATTATATCATGGGGCTGTGGAGACCAGCTATGCGGGGTCGCCCCAGGAGGCAGCAGCACCTTTACATTGCACCTTGTGCCGCATACCCCTTTTATAAGGTCTCCCCAAGGGAGTATAGTGGCAACTGCCAAATAAGCCTGCTGAGACATGCTGCCATGACTCGCAAATGCGCTTTTAAGAGAGGTATTATTTGCATTAGAATGGGAAGATGCAGGGATAGGTGTATCAACAAAAGCCCAGACAGTAACAGGAGCAAGGACAGGGAGAAGAGATAACATTAAAAACCGCCATAAGAGACAGAGGCGTAAGGATGAAAAAAGCCCTAAAAAGGATAAAATAGGCATTGAGCTACGCCTTTTCAGCATCTTCCCTCCTGTCTATAAAATAAGAGCTTCCTTCAATGGCCTTCACCTTTTTCTTTAACTGAGCTGCCACCAGAGATACCTCGCCGTAGTGATTAAATCTCCCCTTTGTGCAGGGGACAACAGCAATAGAGAGGCTTGTCAGCGGAAAACGCTGGGGCCTTCCCTGTCTGTCAACAGACTCAAAATATCCCCTTTCTGCATCATCAGGATTGAGGAAAAGGGTGATTAGGGCATCAAAGCTCTCTAATATCCTCTTGCAAATAGATTCAGCAGCAGGTACAGGAACAGAGAATACAAAATCGTCCCCTCCTACATGACCTACAAACCCCTCGGATTTCGCCTCCTCAGATACTACATTCACTATTACCCTCGCCGTCATCCTTATGACTTCATCACCCCTTGAAAAGCCATATTTATCATTTAATGGTTTAAAATTATCTATATCAACATAACATACCGCCCTTTCTGTTTCTTGTTCAATATAACCCTGAATAGTCTTTAATATAGAGGTATTTCCCGGAAGCCCGGTAAGAGGATTATTATCAGCGACACGATGTGAACGAGAAAGGGAAAGCTCTATCCGCGTCAATATCTCCTCAGGGTGGGCGTTTATGCATACAATCTCATCTACAGGATACCTTGAAAAGTCTATGCCTGACATTATATCCTTTTCTTGAACCGCAAGAATAATGGGGAGAAAAGAGAGCTTTAAATCCTCCTTTAAGGCAGTTATAACAGTCTTATCAATGCCGTCCTGAAGCCCCTTTTGTATCAATAAACACTCAGGGGGGTCGTTTAGTATGGACTCAATTGCGTTTTGCACATTGCCGTGCACTATGAGCTTATGGCCAAACGCCTCTATAGGAAGCCTCTCAGAAGGAGTTCTTAATATCTGCGGTGCGACAACGCTTATCCTTGCCATAAACCTATCTCCTAAAATCCCTGTGCAGCCACTGTATAGAACCGTATCGTAGTAAACCTCTATGGATTATTAAAACTCCATGGTAAAGTTCTTAAGCTCGGAAAGCCTCAAATCCAGCTCTTCCATTATCTCCCTTCCCTCAGCCTTTCCAAACTTTATCTGCTCCCATGCGGCATGTGAGAGCGGCGGCACCCATTTATCACCCCCGAAACCATATCCCCATGCCCTTATTACAATGTCTGAGATATGTATTATAGATGCAATTTCAACAAATTCCCCTGCCTTTTCAGGGTAATGATGAAATCTTATCGGGATTGAAAGCCGCTCAGGGAGGTTCCACTCATCAGCAAGCCACCCGCCAATTTCGCCATGCTGCACCCCAAGCACCTCTTCTTCCGCCTCTCTCATAAAGACCCCCCGTCTTTCAACATCCTCTACTATCTTAGCGTAATACTCTGGAAATTCCGACCGTATGACCACCTTTCCAATATCATGTATAAGAGATGCCGTAGAGACCTCTTCAGGGTTCTTTATATTGCGTCTTGCCGCCATTATACCTGAAAACGCAGCGCAACCAAGCGAATGCTCCCAAAGGCCAATATCAGAAGACTGCATTACATCAAAAATACTTGAAGTTACAATAAGGGTCTTTATAACATTAAACCCCAACAGCACTATGGCATTTGATACAGTGCTAATCCTCTGAGGAAAACCAAAGAATGAAGAATTGACCATGCGAAGGAGCTTGCTCGTAAGGACCTGGTCCTTTTCTATCACCTTGCCAAGGGATACGGCTGTAACATCCTCATCTTCCACCATCTCATTGAGCCTTGAGACAATGGGAGGAAGCGTAGGAAGTGATTTAAGATTTTTTAATCTATCCTTTATTTCCTGTATCTTATCCACGATAATACTCTGACCTTAAAATGTTTATGGACATTAAAACAATAGACAAAAAATTAAACCATATCAAGCGCTTAGGAGCTGGCTTGTCTCTATGTGTCTCATAAGCCCATCAAGCCCTTTTGCTAAGCGCTATAACTTTCCACCCAGTATTCTGCTATAAGCCTCATAAGGGCGCGCTCTACAGGGTCATCCTTGACCTTTAAAAATCTCTCTTCAAGGTCCTTAATCCGCTCCTTAAGACCTTTCTCCCCTGGAAGCCTGACAGGGTGTCCCTTAACAGTTATAGCCCCAACGCCTGACTTTTCAAGCCTTGAAATGACGGCCATTGTAAGGGTTGTCCCCTCACCGCATAAGACCTTGCCATCTTCTGTTACAGCCCCTTTTGCAAGTTCCATCCCCTCTTTTGCCGCCCTTATTGGAATAACCTGCATATTAAGCCTCCATAAATCTAAAATTCAAACCTTAAGATTTAGATAAAAATTAAAACAGCATTAAGATATTGGACATTCCCCAAAATTTCCTCTGAGCCTCTCATAAAATGATGCAAATTGGATACAAAGGTGATCCCCCATCTGAGGGCCTATAAACTGGATGCCAATGGGAAGACCCGAGCTTGAAAGGGCGCAAGGGACAGAAATCGCTGGAAGACCTGCCAGATTTACAGGTATTGTAAATATGTCAGATAGATACATCTCAAGGGGGTCATCTGTCTTTTCCCCGAGCCTGAATGCAGGGGTTGGGGCAACAGGGGCGAGGATTATATCGCATTCATTAAATGCCTTCTGAAAATCTTCTGCGATAATGCCCCTTACCTGTGATGCCTTTTTGTAATAGGCGTCATAATAGCCTGATGCAAGGCTGAATGTCCCGAGCATAATGCGCCGTTTTACCTCCTGACCAAACCCCATTGACCGGGTCTTTATATACATATCCATAAGGTCATCATAATCCCCTGCCCTGAAGCCATATTTAACCCCATCATAACGCATAAGATTGGAGCTTGCCTCAGACGGGGCGATAATATAATAGGCAGAAACGGCATATTCAGTATGAGGAAGGGTTATCTCTTTAATCACTGCTCCAGCGTCTTCAAGCTTGCTAATTGCGCCTTCAACAGCCTCTTTTACATCATTGTGCAGCCCTTCTGACATATATTCCAGAGGCACCCCGATAGTCATTCCCTTTATGTCCCTATCAGTATAATCAAGAAAATCGGGGCATGGAGACGGATGAGATGTTGAATCCCTTATGTCACTGCCCGCAATGGAATTAAGCATAAGGGCGCAGTCTTTTACGGTCTTGGTCATTGGGCCAATCTGGTCAAGGGAAGAGGCAAACGCCACAAGCCCGAAACGGGATACCCTGCCGTAAGCGGGCTTCATGCCAACAATGCCGCAATGAGAGGCAGGCTGCCTTATTGAGCCGCCCGTATCAGAGCCGAGAGATGCGCATGAGGTGAGGGAGGCGACTGACGCAGCAGAGCCGCCGCTTGACCCGCCCGGGATACAGTCAAGGTTCCAGGGGTTCTTTGTCGGGAAAAAGGCGGAGTTTTCAGTGGATGAGCCCATTGCGAACTCATCCATATTGAGCTTTCCCAGTATAACAGCGCCTTCAGCCCTCAGCCTTTCAACAACAGTGGCGTCATAAGGGGGGATAAAATCCTTTAATATCTTAGAGGCGCAGGTTGTCCTTAGGCCCTTTGTGCAAAGGACATCTTTAAGGCCGATAGGGATACCGGTAAATGGGCGGCTTTCCCCTTTTCTTATCATCTCATCCGCCTTCTTAGACCCCATTAACGCCCCATCTCTATCTACTGTTATATAGGCGTTTACCTTTTTGTCCACCTCTTCTATGCGCCTTAAACAGGCATTGGTTAATTCAAAAGATGTAATTTCACCCTTATCCAGAAGCGCTCTCAATTCCAAGCAGCTGAGCCTTAAAAGCCCTGCGTCATCCATATCATACTCCTTTTAAGCCTTTATATAATCCTTGGCACCTTAAACTGCCCATTATCGCTCTGAGGGGCATTGTCCATTGCCTCATCATTTGACAGCCACTCTTTTACCTCATCATCACGAAATGCGTTTACAAGATCATGAGCATGAGTTACCGGCTCAACACCGCTTGTATCAAGGCCATTGAGCTTTTCAATATATATTAAGATGTCGTTTAACTGCAAGGAGATCACATCTAACTCCTCGGGCTCAAAACTTAACCTTGAAAGCGAGGCTATATGCGACACCTCTTCCTTAGTGATTTTCATCCCTTTTTACTCCTTTTATGGCAGTTACTTGTCATATTTAGATACATTAACGCCATTTTTTAAATTAATATATACCTTGAGATATCCTGTAGCAAGACCTAAACCTAAAATGAAAATGACCGTCAACGATTTTTACATGCCTAAAAAGGGGCGCCCCAATCTTCAGAGCCTGCCCATATTACATTCAACGGCTCTAAGGCAAGGGAAATTTATTGAAATCTAAATCATTCACATCAAAATGAGGGCCTGTCTGCGTCTTTTCTGGCATAAGTATCCTTACAGGTATTGTGATGACATTTTTAAACATATCTAATACCCCTTTGCTTACGCTTTCAGGGCCGATGGAGCTTACCGCAGGCTCTGATAATGTGCCGGTAATCTTTACGGGCACAGTTACAAGGGTTCTATTCTTGCCTCCGATTGCATAGCCTATTAACGGCAGGTTTGACAGCACAAAGTCCACTGCCTTTAATGGCGAGATCAGGAGCTCAATATCAAGGTCATTGTTTGCGATGCCGTATCTTCCCTGTCCGAAAAAGTTAAATCCCTCTGCCTTTATATTTAATTTTTGGAGCAGGAGCATATTGTTCTTTATTGGACCGTCTATCTCTATTAAGTCATAAAAGAGGGAAGGGGATAAAAGCCTGCTTAATCCTTCAGGAGAAAAGAGATCTATAACATTCAATACAGAAAATATCTTTGAAAAAAGGGTATTATACTTTATTATCCCATCTCTCGCCTTAAGAAAAAAATGCCCCTTTTTCCAGAACGTAGGCGCGCCTTCAAGCTCTAAAGAGGCAGAGAACCTGCCTGTAAGGACATTATTAATATCAAGGCACTTTAAGGCGCTGTCAATGGATGCCCCATTTTGAGATGGATAATCGCCAAGAGAGCTATCTTTAGCTGTCCATGCCTTAATTCTCATCCAATTGGCCTCATCCTCCATAAGATACTCGTAATCAAGGGCTATATGCAGACTGCACATACGACCGCTTTCTATATTAACTGAAACACCCTTATAAGGGCTGTAAGAGACCGCGCCTATTGCATCCTCTATAGGAAACCTTTCATATCTTGCCTTATCCACATGAAATAATACTGACAGGCTATTAAGCCATGAATTTCGTAATTTTTTCTTTTTTCTTAAAAGGATACTTTCTCCAAGGGTCTCTCTCTTGGTATAAAATAGTGATATGACCTTAGAAATATTTAAATCTGCTGAATGGGCATTAAGGTAGATGGAAACACCGTCACTGCTAAATTCTATCTTGCCTCTCCCATCTGCCCTATTTCTTGCGCCATTTGCGCTGCTGATACTGTCTGAGAGGATTATATCTTTTATATAGATAGTCCCTTGTGGCTTATCTCCTGCATCAATTATAAGGCTTTTTAACAAGATTGGCCGTTTAACCCCCTCTCTCCACCAAAAATCTTTAACCATAAGCCTGCCACGCGCCTCAGCGGCATTCCACGCGCTCCCCTTTCTATTAAGCCAAAATCGCCCCGATATAGAGCCGGAAAGATAGATGTTTTCTTTCAAAACGGCGTCAAGCATTTCTTTTGTGAGCAGGCCGTTAAAATATATTAAGCTGATATTATGGCGCTTTTTTTCAATCCCCAATCTCATTAACGCCCCATTGCCCTTATTGTCTGCAATCTTAAAGGGCATTATATCTATACTCCCCCCATTATCTAAGAGCCTTAAGGATATAATCTGCCTGTTTATGGTGCAATTTGCCTCAAATATCTGCATCTTTCCATCCATGAGAGTTATATCAGCCTTAATATCTTCTATTGGAAATACGGGCAATAAGCCATCTGGTATTGGGATATAACTAAATAATTCTGCGCCAATCTTACTCTTAATTGACCCTGAGAGGCTGACTTTTCCTGAAAGCATCTTTAAAAAGGACATTTTCCTTTTTGGGCGTCCCTTGGCCGTTACATTATATCCCGCTATTTTGCGGGCGAACAGGTAGGCGCTCACCAACAATGAGGAATTATCATCAAAAAAAAGCCCTATATTCTTAATAAACGCCTTATCTCTATAAAATCCCCCTCCGCCCCCTGAGCCTGTTATTAATACTGTCTTATTAATCATCGGGATATAGGCATAAATTGAGGCGCGGGACAATTGCGATGAAATCTCTATATTTTTTGCTGAGATCCCCCTTAATGGGGCATGGAAAATCAGATTTTTTAATAATACTGTGCCCCTTAATGACATTTTATCTGATGCCTGTTTATTTAAGGCGTCTGAGGCATAAGATGTATTAGATGCGTTCAAGCCATTAATGGCCTGTCTTTTGAACATCCTGTTGAACAATGAGACATCAAGTAAAATCCCTTTAACCTCAATTAATATCTCTCCCCCCCTTTTCGGGCCAGCGTTGTCGCCTGTCTCAGTCACTATGCCAGTCTTTTTATCATCCTTTTTCTCTGCCCATGATATAATAGAAGACAGGGCATCAAAACTTCCCTTACCGCTATCTATCTTTCCCGATAACTCATTAAAATATATGGCCCTTTTTTGCGTATCTATGAGCGCCTTACCATCTAATAGCTCAATATCATTATTAATATGCAGCGCCTCCATAAAGGAGGCATTAACATTAAATTTAAGTCGGACAGGGGCAGCTATAACCTTCACTGAGGGGTGTTTAAGAGGGCCAAACACCTCCAGTTGACCGTAAGCCCTTCCGCCTATGGCACGGATAGAAGAAAGCGCATCCCTTGCCTCCTTATCCTTTACGAACTTTGACAAAGACCAGTTTATATCATCATAGGAGGCGCTTAAATCCGCCTTAACGCGTATGCGCTTTTCCTTTCTGCCTGATATGTCAACTAATACAGAAATATTATCCCCATTCGCTCCCCTTACCCTTGCAATAAGGCCGTCTCCAGTAAGCGTGCCATTTTTTATTTCAATGACGCCAGTTACATCATTAATAAAAAACCCTATTTTAGGGATAAACAGGCAAAAGTCCCTTCCCTTCCCCTTAAGGTAAAAATTTTCAAAGTGTTTAAGCCCTTCAAAATCTCCATTATATAGAACATTAAGGGTTGCAATATTACCTTCTCTTAAAATATCAAATGTTTCCCTTACTTCCTTTTTATAAGAAAAATTCTTGAGTAAAATCTCCCTTATCTGAGAAAGTTTATTAGCGGAAAAAGAGAGGTCAGCCTTTAGCCTTTCTCCCTTTATATTAATCTCAACTGAGCCCCTTACAGATAGA
>JALWQB010000081.1 GCA_026994795.1 Deltaproteobacteria bacterium | reverse complement strand
GGCTACGGCAGTGCGGGTCTCCTCAGATAATACAGGTTGAATATAGGCAATTTTTCCTGTAACAGTCCTGTTGCTATTTCCAATAGATATAATTGCAGTCTGTCCTGCCTTAATAAGCGTGAGGTCTTTTTGATAGACATCTAAATCTACCCATACCGTGTTCAGGTCTGCGAGCATATAGAGCCTTCCGTAACTGTCAACTGCCTCTCCAAGAGATACATACTTGTCTATGACTGTGCCATCTATCGGAGACTTAACCTCATAGCGTGCAAGATTGTGCCGTCCGCCATTGGATATATGCTCAATCTCTGATGGCGAAAACCCTATTGCCATAAGTTTTTGTATAGAGCTTTTAAAGGCTCTTTCAGCCTCTTTAACAGCCTGTTTTGCCTAAAGAAAGTCTTGTTGTGAATTTATCTTCTTCTCCCATAAAAGCCTTTCTCTTTCAAAGGCTATCCTTGAAAGGGAGAGCCTTTCTTTTGAGGCAAGGTAATTGCTTTTCATCTCAGCAAGCTCTCTACTCTGGATAACAGCCATCACCTCTCCCTTTTTTACCGTATCTCCAATAAATTTTTTTACCTCTACAATTACCCCAGGAACTATTGAGACCACATTTGCTACCCTGTCCATATTAAGGCGCACCTCACCTGTAAGGGATATGGTCTTCATTATTGGCATAGGGCCTGCCTCCATTACCCTTATGCCAAATTCTTTAAGCTCATCATGTGAGCGACGTAAGGGGTGGCTATCCCTTTCTTCATGATGCCCCTCGTCTTCATGTTCATGCCCATTATGTGGCTCTAAAGATAATGCTACCTGTGGCTCAATGGATATAAGCCCTATTAAGCAAAATAATAAAAGAACAATAGCCCTTAAAAAATTTATTTTTATATGTCTATTGCACATTGTATTTGACATTTTTTATCCTCCTTTTAACTTTAAATTGATATTAGGACTTAGCTCTTAATATCGTTAATCTCTTCAAGACCTATTATTGCCTTAATCTCAGAGAGGGCAGTATGGTAGGTTAAAAGCGCATTTAAAAAGTTCATCTCTATGGTAAAAAGCGTGCGCTGGGCATCTAAGACATCAATATATTGAAATTTACCATACTTATACCCTTCTTTTGTGGCATAAAAGACCTTCTTTGCCCTTGCTATGGACTCTGACTGAAGTTTTTCTATCTCATATTTCGCTCCCATAGCTGTATTGTAGGCAAGATAGAACCTCCTTAATAGGTCAATCTGGATGGCCCTTTTTTGAAGGGGCGCCTGTGTTATCTCTTGTTTACGTGAGAAGATTTCACCCTGATTGCGATTAAAGATTGTCAATGGAAGCTGAATTATGGCAAGAAATGCATTGTCATTTGTCTCTTTAAAGTGCCTTATCCCTGCCCCAACAGTGATGTCAGAAATGGCGTTTGAGCGTGCAAGCCTGTATTGCGCCCTTGTAAGCTCTTCCATAAGGATAAGACGCCTTATCCTTATGCCTGAGTTCAATTTTTTTATAAGGTCTGCTTGTGATGGTAGAACAAGCCTATCATCCTCAGGGCTTATTGATATGGCAGGGTAAATGGCATTGGCCTTTAAGCCAATGAGCCTTCTTAATGCCTCAATAGCGCCCTCTTTTTCCTTGAGTAACTTGTTTGATTC
>JALWQB010000080.1 GCA_026994795.1 Deltaproteobacteria bacterium | reverse complement strand
CAATGGCAATAGTATAATAAACCCATTGACAAAAGCGTTATTTTAGATATAACCTTTTTAGATACTCTGCTTATTCCATTTATTGCCGTGCTATATAAATCATAGCGAGGCATAGGGGATATGGGGGAGAGTATCATATTTAAGTTGCTAAAACATTACATTAATAACAGGAAAGGAAAAGGTTAAATGATGTCAAATTTCAAAAAAACGTCTAAGGGTCTTTCTATTTTCATTATATCATTTATGGTTATGGGTATTGTTATGGCTTCAGGCTATTCTTCCTCCGCATGGGCTGCCCTCAAGTTTGGCGTGCTTGCCAAGAGGGGGAGCGCTGTCGCGAAGAAAAAATGGGGCCCGCTGGCCGATTATCTTACATCTCAGATAGGGGAAAAGGTTGTGCTCGTCCCGTTGACCTTTGTGGGCATAGAGCCTGCCGTAAAGGGGAAAAAGATTGATTATCTTTTAGCCAATTCAGGCTTCTTTGTGGAGATGAATAAGAAATATGGGGTATTTGCCCTTGCAACCATGTTAAATAAAAGGCAAAATCAGGCTCTTGACAGGTTTGGAGGCGTAATCTTTTCCAAAAAAGGAACTGGAATAAAGACACTTTCAGACATTAAGGGCAAAAGGTTTATGTGCGTTAAAAAGACATCTTTTGGCGGCGGTCAGATGGCATTCAGGCACATGCTGGAGCGGGGCATAAATCCATTTAAGGATATGAGGCTCTTAGAGGGCAGGAAACACGATAATGTGGTTTTTATGGTGCTTAAGGGCAAGGTTGACGCTGGCACAGTGCGCTCTGATACGCTTGAGAGGATGGAGGCGGAAGGCAAGATAAAGATGAATGATTTTTTTATCATTGACAAAGTAGATGATGGCTTTCCATTTGTCCATTCCACAATCCTTTATCCAGAGTGGCCATTCGCCGCCCTGAAACATACCGCTAAAGAGACAAATCAAAAGATCAAAAAGGCGCTTATGTCAATAAAGCCCAATGACCCTGTTGCAGCATCAGGTAAATTTGTAGGATGGATAGAGCCGTTAGACTATACCCCTGTGGCGCAATGCCTTGATATAATCAAAAATAATATATAGGATTATATAAGGAGGTATTATGAGGGGTAAAAAGTGCAAGTCTTCTATGGGCTTCAGGATGATTGTCCCAGTATTTGGGATTATTCTGGCATTAGTATCGATTCAGATATGGACAATCTGGCACAATGCCATTGAAGAAAAAAATAGAATTATAGAAAAGATAGGTGAGGAAAAGGATACTTTAAAAAAAGAGGCCTCTGACATCGCAAGTCAGAACTTGCAGCTTGCCCTTACAATTGCCGCTATTGATGGCGTTAAAGAGGCTGTCGGTCTTGAAGACAGAGAGAGGCTTATTGAAATTATTACCCCAATAATTAACTCTATTAAAAAGCAGACCCACAGGGATATAAAAGTCCATTTTCATCTGCCCCCGGGAAGATCATTTGTCAGGATGTGGAAGCTCAATAAATTTGGAGATGATATAAGCGGCTTTAGGAAAACAGTTGTTACGGTTTTAAGGACAGGAAGGCCAGTCTATGGCATAGAGGCTGGCAGGGCAGGGCTCGCCATAAGGGGAGTGGCTCCTATCTTCTGGGAGGATTCTAAAAAGCCAGTAGGAAGCGTAGAGGTCTTTACCTCGCTCAATAAGATAGCCCAGAACCTTGCTGCCGTAACCAAGGAGAAAAATGCAATTTATGGTTTCTTAAAGGTTAAGGCCACTGCCTCCGCCTATGAACTGGCTGGCAATATAGGAAGATTTTCCGCCCTGCTCCCGCCGCCGTCTAAGGAGATGAAGGCCATTTTGAATAGCGACATCTTGGAAAAGGGTTTAACTAAAGGCGGTGTTGTAAGGGAGATAGGAGATATAATTTTATCCATAGCGTCATTAAATGACTATAGGAATGAGCCTATTGCCCTTTACGTAAGATTTATTGATATAGGCAGTATAAAAGCTTCATTACGTAGTGCCATAATTCAAGGGATTACGCTTTCTATACTCGGCCTTATTTTATCCATATTGGTTACCTTTTTTATAATCAAAACGGGTTTGACCCAACCCCTAAGAGAGGCGTTAAGGGCAATGAACCTCATAAGCTCAGGCAAGATGAATATGGCGCTGCCTGTTGAGGGCTCATGCGAGATTCAGAATATGATGAGTGCGGCGAACTCTATTATATATGCGATTGGACACAGTATCATCACGTTAAAGGATCAGTCTGTTACAATAGACACTATTTCTAAAAATCTAAAAGAGGCAGGTGATGTCCTTGAGACGGGTGGGGCGGATGTTGATAAAAAGGCGAATGAAGTGGCTCAGGCATCAAGAGAGGCAGCGGAGCAGCTTAATAGAGTGGCCTTATCTACTGAAGAAATGGCTACTGCGACAAATGAAATCGCCAAGAATGTCTCAGAGACTGCAAGGGTAACCAATCTTGCTCAAGAAAAGGCGCAGATAGCGAATAATGTTATTGAGCGCCTTGGAGAAAGCTCTCAAAAGATTGGCGAGGTCATTCAGGTTATAAACAGTATAGCGGAGCAGACTAATTTGCTGGCGCTTAATGCGACAATTGAGGCGGCAAGGGCTGGAGAGGCAGGAAAGGGATTTGCTGTTGTCGCCAATGAAGTGAAAGAGCTTGCAAGCCAGACCGCAAAGTCAACTGAAGATATAACAAATATGATAGAGACGATACAGACCGACACAAAGGAGGCTATTAATGCCGTATCAGAGATAACTAATATAGTAACTCAGGTAAACGAGCTGGCCAATACAATTGCAAGCGCGGCGGAAGAGCAGACGGCGACTGTAAGCGAGATAAAAGAGAGCGTAGATATAGGCACTGAAAATGTGAAAGATGTAGAGGACAGGGCGATAGGAATGGCGGAGCAGGCATCGGAGTTTGCCCAGATTGCCTCTATGGTAGCAAACATTCAGACTGCCGTGTTTGACCTGAGCGATGAGCTGAGGATACTTGCTGATAGTTTTGTCGTAAGCGAGGATGCCCTTTATAATTGTGAGCAGTTTGTAAAGGTATCCGTATTCTTAAAAGGTATGATCTCTATCCATCAGCAGTGGAGACAAAGGGTCTTGGCGGCAATCCTTTCTGGTAAAGACCCCGATGTTGAGACTGATCCGGGCGCCTGCGCATTAGGAAAATGGCTCTCTCAGACCGCCCCTCCCACATCAGAGGCTCAATCTGTAATGGTCAAGGTTAGCGAGGCGCATAATAAAATGCACCATTCAGTAATTGAGGTAAAAGAGGCAATAAGGCAAGGCAAGGGGGGACAGGCTGTCCTTGACCTGTTTGAACATCATGTAGTCCCCCATAGTGATGAGGTTGTAGATGCATTAAGAAGACTGCAGCAGATATACGAGAGCAGGGAGAAATTGGAAGTCTGATATAAGCATGCGGCAGCGTTTTCCTTAAAGGTTAAGATAATAGCCTTTAACTAATAAGATATTAGGTGATTTGTCTGAAAGTTTCTCTAAAGTTTCCCTTGACAATTTTTGATTTTTCTTATAGAAGGGCTTGTCTTAGTTGATTTTATGAACTGATTGAATAAATTATGCTAAATTAGGAGCACAGGAGAACGGTATAATGAAGACGCCATTGCCAAAAGCAGGTGAGATAGAGAGAAAGTGGTATGTAGTTGATGCCCAAGACAAGGTGCTTGGGCGTTTATCTACTCAGATAGCAATGAGGCTTAGGGGAAAGCATAAGCCAATATTTACCCCTCATCTTGATACAGGGGATTTTATTATAGTCATTAACGCTGAGAAGGTAAGGCTTACAGGCAAAAAGCTCAATAATAAGATTTATTATAAACATACAGGTTATATTGGCGGGCTTAAGCGTTTTACGGCAAAAGAGATGCTTGAAAAGAGGCCGGAAGATGTAATAAGGCTTTCAGTAAAGAGGATGCTCCCTAAGAATAGGCTGGGTAGGAGCCAATTAAAGAAGCTCAAGATATATAGAGGCCCTGAGCATCCACATGCCGCTCAACAGCCTGAGGTCTTAGCTCTGTGATATCTTTTATTATATCGGCCATAGGGAAATAATTAACAGGAAGGGGATAAAGATGTCAGATGTACGCTACTATGCTACAGGAAAGAGGAAGAGCGCTGTGGCGCGTGTTTGGATATATCATGGCGATGGCAAGATTATAGTAAACGGGAAGGATTTTGATGATTATTTTGATGTTGATACAGCAAGGCTTATTGCCCAGCAGCCATTTGTAGTTACGGGCACGCTCGGCAAATATGATGTGCTGGCGACTATAAAGGGCGGCGGGAAAAATGGCCAGTGTGAGGCGCTTCGTCATGGCATAGCGAGGGGGCTTCTGGAGGCGAATGAAGAGTTCAGACTCCCGTTAAAAAAGGCGGGCCTTCTTACGAGGGATGCAAGGGCGAAAGAGAGGAAGAAGTATGGCCTTGCAGGGGCGCGCAAGAGGTATCAGTATTCTAAGAGGTAGTTTTTTGTCTTAATGCCCTAAAAGTTATGCGTTCAGGCATATCAATTTAATTTTATAACTAAAAAGTATAACTAAAGTATAATTAAAAAGCGTTAATAAAGTGGCTATAAGGTGCGCAATTATAGGGGCATCAGGCTATACGGGCCTTGAGCTCTTGAGGATATTGTCATTTCATAAAGAGGCGGAAGTTACCTGCACTACCTCAAGGACACACAAGGGGCGGTCTGTCTCTTCTCTTTTCCCAAGTCTTAATAAGATTTATGACAGCCTTTTTTTTGAAGACTATTCCTTGTCCGCTGTAGCGGAGAGGGCGGATGTGGTCTTTACCGCCGTCCCTCATCAGGCCGCGATGGACTGTGTCAAGGAGTTGATTTCTGAGGGATTGAGGGCAATAGACCTTTCTGCTGATTTTCGTCTTAAAGACCCGTCTGTGTATGAGGCATGGTATGGAGAGCATAGGGCAAAGGAACTCTTGCCCAGCGCCGTTTATGGCCTTACAGAGTTATTTTATCATCAGATAAAGGATGCAGCCCTTGTCGCCAACCCGGGATGTTATCCAACAAGCGCGATCCTGCCGCTTTATCCACTTATAAAAGAAAAGGTGATTGCCGCTGAGGGCATAGTTATAGATTCAAAGTCAGGGGTGAGCGGCGCTGGAAGGAGCGCCTCGCTTTCCCTTAATTTTTCAGAGGTTAATGAGGGTTTTAAGGCGTATAAGATATGTTCCCATCGGCATACCCCTGAGATAGAAGAGGCGCTCACAGAGGCGAATGGCGGCAGTAAGGTGTGCGTCAACTTTACCCCGCACCTTGTCCCGATTACAAGGGGCATATTAACCACGATATATGCGCGGCTTAATGCTGATATTTTAACGAAAGATGCCATTTCGTGTCTGCGAGACTATTATGATGGGGCTTTATTTGTAAGGGTGCTTGATGAAGGCGTATTCCCTGATGTCCATAATGTAAGGGGCAGTAATTTTTGTGATATTGGGCTTATGATCTGCAAGAGGACAAATAGCCTTATTATCGTCTCAGCAATAGATAATCTTATAAAAGGGGCGTCAGGTCAGGCAGTTCAGAATATGAATGTCATGTTCGGGCTTGATGAATCCGCAGGCATTTTAGGCGTCCCATTATTCCCTTGATAATTGAGAAACATAAGGCTTTCTATCCAGTATATTGGCGCAAGGTATCATGGCTGGCAGAGGCAATTGAATGTGCCCACTGTCCAAGGGACAATAGAAGACGCTATATATAAGATGACCTCCATAAGGTCCACCCTCATTGGCTCAGGCAGGACTGATGCAGGTGTCCATGCTATATGTCAGGTCGCCAACTTTAAGACTGATAATCACTCTATCCCGCTAAAAGGTTTTGTAAATGGGCTTAATAGCCTCCTGCCAGATGACATTTCAATTTTAGACGCTGAAGAGGTCTTCCCTGACTTTAATGCGCGTATCCATGCGCTCCAAAAAGAGTATATCTACTTAATCTTAATGCAGAATATAAGGGCGCCCATCCTTAATGAAAGGGCATGGCTTATAAGGCATAGGCTCAATCTTAAAGATATGAAAGAGGCATGCGCTTACCTTATAGGAACCCATGATTTTAAGCCGTTTCAAAAGGCAGGATCATCTGTAAAGACATCCGTAAGGACTGTTTATAAGTGCGGTATAGAGCAAAAGAGGTGTTTGTTATCAGGGCTTAATCTTATTGAGTTAAGCATAGTTGCGAATGGATTTTTGCGTGGTATGGTAAGAAATATAGCTGGTCTCATGGTGGCAGTGGGCATGAATAAGGTTGCTCCTGAGGTTGTTAGAGGTATTTTAAGTGGAGAAGGGCAGGTGAATCAATTGATTCAATGGCGTAGCGCCCCTCCTTATGGCCTATATCTAAAGAAAGTATATTATTAAGGTGTCAGAAAAATAAGATAATATGAGGTGGAGTAACTATGAGGTTTTTAAATGTTATAAGGATGATAGACGATGTAGATCCCCCATTAAGAAATATCTTATTAGATATCCTTGAGGCCATTGAATTACAATATGAAGAGTTATCGCAACAGGTAACAAAAACGGAATTTAATGAGCTTAAAGAGATTGTCGCCCAATTGGCAGAGGCGCAGGAGAGGACAGAGCGCAAGGTTGAGGAGTTGGCAGCGGCGCAGGAGAGACTATCAGAGGCGCAGGAGAGGACTGAGCGTAGGCTTGAGGAGCTGGCAGAGGCGCAGGCAAGGACAGAGCGTAGGCTTGAGGAGCTGGCAGCGGCGCAGGCAAGGACAGAG
The DNA here is from genome assembly GCA_026994795.1 of Deltaproteobacteria bacterium. Classification (GTDB taxonomy): domain Bacteria; phylum Desulfobacterota; class Dissulfuribacteria; order Dissulfuribacterales; family Dissulfuribacteraceae; genus JALWQB01. Next base: position 54 of record JALWQB010000080.1, on the reverse strand, counting down.
CGTAGGCTTGAGGAGCTGGCAGCGGCGCAGGCAAGGACAGAGCGCAAGGCTGAG
>JALWQB010000079.1 GCA_026994795.1 Deltaproteobacteria bacterium | reverse complement strand
GTGAGCCTTTTGCAGAGCCTGTTACAGTTGGCGTTATGTATATGTTAAAGCTCCATCATTTAGTAGATGAAAAGATACATGCGCGTTCCACTGGCCCTTATTCCCTTGTAACCCAGCAGCCACTTGGCGGAAAGGCGCAATTTGGCGGTCAGAGGCTTGGAGAGATGGAGGTCTGGGCGCTGGAGGCGTATGGCGCGGCCTATTCTCTTCAGGAGTTCCTTACTGTTAAGTCTGATGACGTTAATGGCAGGAGCAGGATGTATGAAAAGATAGTAAAGGGCAATAATTTCCTTGCGGCAGGTCTTCCAGAATCGTTTAATGTGCTTGTAAAAGAGCTTCAGGGGCTTAATCTTGATATAGAGCTTCTTGAGCAATAAGGAGAAGGATATGGAAAGCATCTTTTCCTTTTTTATGAAATCAAAGGACCCACTGAGCTTTAAGGCAGTGAGGATTGGTCTTGCATCTCGTGAGAAAGTGCTTGAGTGGTCTCATGGCGAGGTAAAGCAGCCTGAGACGATTAATTACAGGACATTTAAGCCTGAGCGCGACGGGCTTTTTTGCGCCAAGATATTTGGGCCTGTAAAGGATTATGAGTGCCTGTGCGGAAAGTATAAGAGGATGAAGCACAAGGGCGCTATATGTGAAAAGTGCGGGGTTGAGGTCATAAAGTCAGATGTAAGAAGGGAACGTATAGGTCATATAACCCTTGCTGCCCCAGTAGCCCATATATGGTATTTAAAGAGCCTTCCGAGCAAGATTGGCGCTGTCCTTGACCTAAGCATGAAAGAGATTGAGAGGGTCCTTTATTTTGAGGCCCATATTGTAATAGAATCAGAGATGCCTGAGATACCTGTTGGGACCCTTATGAACGATGAGACCTATCAGAAGAACTTTGAGCAGTTTGGCCCTAAATTTGAGGTATCTATGGGGGCAGAGGCCATAAAATATCTCTTGAGCAAGACTGACCTTGATAAGCTCTCGCAAGAGCTGAGGGAGGAGATGGCCTCTACCCGTTCTGAGGCCAAGAGAAAAAAGCTCGGGAAACGTCTCAGGATAATTGAGGCCTTCAGGGATTCAGGCAATAGGCCTGAATGGATGGTGCTGGATGTTATCCCAGTGTTACCGCCAGACCTTCGCCCGCTTGTCCCGCTTGACGGCGGTCGTTTCGCCACATCCGACCTCAATGACCTATATCGCCGCGTAATTAACAGAAATAACAGGTTAAAGAGGCTTAAAGATTTAGATGCCCCTGAGATTATTATAAGAAATGAAAAGCGTATGCTTCAGGAGGCAGTAGATGTCCTGTTTGACAATGGAAGGCGTGGCAGGGTTGTAACAGGGGCGAACAAGAGGCCGTTAAAGAGCCTTTCTGATATGATTAAGGGCAAGCAAGGCAGATTCAGGCAGAACCTTCTTGGAAAGCGTGTTGATTATTCAGGCCGTTCTGTGATTGTTGTAGGCCCTGAATTGAGGCTCCATGAGTGCGGCCTTCCAAAGAGGATGGCGCTTGAGCTTTTTAAGCCGTTTATCTTTAACAAGCTGGAGGAAAAGGGGCTTGTTACCACTATTAAGAGCGCCAAGAAGCTTGTTGATAAAGAGGTGCCAGAGGTATGGGATGCCCTTGATGAGGTGGTAAGGGAGTGTCCTGTGCTCTTAAACCGCGCCCCAACCCTTCACAGGCTTGGGATACAGGCATTTGAGCCTGTATTGATTGAAGGAAAGGCCATTCAGTTGCACCCGCTTGTCTGCGTTGCGTATAATGCTGACTTTGACGGCGACCAGATGGCAGTGCATGTGCCGCTTTCTGTAGAGGCGCAGACTGAGGCAAGGGTGCTTATGATGAGCACGAATAATGTGCTCTCCCCTGCGCATGGCGAGCCTATAATTGTTGCCACTCAGGATATTGTGCTTGGCATTTACTATATGACGCGCGACAGATTAAATGCAAAGGGAGAGGGCAAGGCATTCGCCTCCAGAGATGAGGTGATAATGGCGTGGTCAACAGGGGCAATTCACCTTCAGGCAAGGATAAAGGTGCGTCTTAATGGTAAACTTGTAGAGACTACTGCCGGCAGGATAATGCTTTCAGATTTTCTCCCTGAAGAGGTGCCGTTTGATGCAATAAATAAGACTATGCGCAAGAAAGACATCGCAAGGCTGATTGATATAAGTTTCAGGACAGCCGGGGCAAAGAAGACAGTGATAATGGCAGACAGGCTTAAAGACCTTGGGTATCGTTTTGCTACCTACGCTGGCATATCTATTGGCATTAATAATATGAAGATTCCTGTGAATAAAGAAGAAATTCTTGAAAAGGCGCAGAAGGAGGTCTCAGATGTATATAAACAGTATGCTGAAGGCCTTATCACTGTTGGCGAGCGTTATAATAAGGTGGTTGATATATGGACAAGGGCGACCGATGAGGTTGCAAAGCAGATGATGGATGAGATTTCAGTTGAATATCACAGAGATAAAGATGGGAGTCTTATTGAGTCGCCGAGCTTTAACCCAATATTTATTATGGCGGACTCAGGGGCGAGGGGCTCAAAGGACCAGATCCGTCAGCTTGCTGGTATGCGCGGCCTTATGGCAAAGCCCTCAGGAGAGATTATAGAGACCCCGATTAAGAGCAATTTCAGGGAAGGCCTTGATGTTCTTGAATATTTTATATCCACTCATGGGGCGCGCAAGGGTCTTGCTGATACGGCGTTAAAGACTGCCAATTCAGGTTATTTGACAAGGAGGCTTGTGGATGTATCTCAGGATTCTACTATTTCAATTGAAGACTGCGGCACTATTGACGGGATAGAGATGGAGCACCTTATAGAGGGAGGCGAGATAATTCAGCCCCTTGGTGAGAGGATACTGGGAAGAGTCGCCCTTATGGATATAGTTGACCCTGTAACAGGCGAGGTGCTTGTAAGGGCGAATGAGGAGATTGACGAAGAAAAGATAAGGCTTATTGAAGATGCTGGCATTACAAAGGTTGATATAAGGTCTCCTCTTACATGCAGAGCGCCTTTTGGGATATGCGCAAGGTGTTATGGCCGTGACCTTGCAAGGGGGAAATTAGTGGCGATAGGTGAGGCGGTTGGCATAATCGCTGCTGAGTCAGTAGGTGAGCCCGGCACCCAGCTTACTATGAGGACATTTCATATAGGCGGCACTGCAAGCGGAAAGATTGAGCAGGCGGAGATAAGGTGTCGTGGAAGGGGCGTTGTGAAGTTTGAGAGGCTTAATTATGTCAAGAATCCAGAGGGGAGGCTTGTCGTAATCAACAGGAATGGAGAGATAGTGATAGTTGCCCCTGACGGCCGTGAGAGGGAGCGTTATCCTGTTATATATGGCGCTGAGCTTTTGGTTGAGGAGGGCGCTGGGGTTGAGCCAGGCCAAAAGCTTGCTGAATGGGACCCATTTACAATCCCGATTCTTACTGAGGTTTCTGGAAAGGTTAAGTTTGGAGATGTTATTGAGGGTGAGACCATGCAGGAGAAGGTTGACCCTGTTACAGGAAAGGCAAGCAGGGTTATTGTCCAGTATAAGGCGACAGAATACCGGCCGCGCATATCCATAAAGGATGAAAGGGGCAGGACATTGAAGCTCCCTTCTAATAGGGGAGATGCCCGTTATATACTTCCAATAGGCGCGATTATTGGCGTAAGTGAAGGTGATTATGTAGAGGCAGGAGTTGTGCTTGCCAAGATACCAAGGGAGACGACCAAGACAAAGGACATTACAGGAGGTCTTCCAAGGGTTGCAGAGCTTTTTGAGGTGAGAAAACCAAAGGAATATGCGATAATTACCGAGATTGACGGCGTTGTCTCCTTTGGAAAGGACCTTAAGGGTAAGAGACGGGTGATTATTACCCCTGAATATGGTGAGCCAAAGGAATACTTGGTGCCAAGGGGCAAACATATCAATGTGCATGAAGGGGATTATGTGAGGGCAGGTGAGCCGCTTATGGATGGAGTGATTAATCCTCATGACCTCTTGAGGGTAAAGGGTCTAAAGGCCCTTGCAGGCTATCTTGTTGATGAGATACAGCAGGTTTACAGGCTTCAGGGCGTTAAGATAAATGATAAGCACTTTGAGGTTATTGTGAGACAGATGGTAAAGAAGGTAAAGATTACAGGCGTTGGAGACAGCCCCTTTATGCTCGGAGAGCAGGTAGAGCGGCAGCGTTTTGAAGAAGAGAATGAGAGGCTTCTTGAGGAGGGGAAACAGCCCGCGACTGCTGAACCGCTGCTCTTAGGCATTACGCGGGCATCCCTTACTACTGACAGCTTTATATCTGCTGCATCATTTCAGGAGACTACAAAGGTGCTTACAGAATCATCAATTGCCGGCAAGGTGGATTACTTGAGGGGGCTCAAGGAGAATGTGATAATGGGACGCCTTATCCCGGCAGGCACGGGCCGTGTATTCTATGACCTTCAAGAGGAGAGAAAAAGGCTTAATGAAGCAGCAGAGGCTTGATAAGAATATGGAAGGCCGAGATTTGATAGGCGCTTTATAAAAATGGTATAATGAGAATTGTGGAGAAGGTTTAAGAAAAGGGGGGAAATGTGGCTATAAAGAGGAGAGAAGAGGTCTATATTCCTCAAGAGGTTGCCTCTATCTATGCCCGTTTGAATGAGAGATATGGGGTCGGGTTTGAACGGCTTGAGATCAATAAGAGATTGTTTCATATACTCGCCCCGCAGGATCTTGAGCCATTTGTAAAGGGAAAGGATATATTTAAGGATGCCTCAGATTTTCCATTTTGGGTAAAGATATGGGAGGCATCCATAGTGCTTTCTCAACTGATGGCATCTATTGAGCCTTTTTCTGGCAGGACAACGCTTGAGCTTGGCGCAGGGCTCGGGGTTACAGGGATTGTTGCTGCTTCCTTTGGTCATGATGTAACTATTACTGATTACACATCAGAGGCGCTTGATTTTGCAAAGGTCTCTGCTGCGGTCAATAAGTGCAGAGCAATATCGTTTGAGACCCTTGACTGGCTTAATCCCTCTCCTATAGGAAAATTTGATACAATTATCGGTTCAGAAATACTCTTTAATAAGAAATTCTTTGAACCCCTTCTCAATATCCTGCTGTCATGTCTTAAAGAGGGCGGTGTTGCGTATATGGCGCACGATGCAAGGAGGAGGAGCCTTGGTGAGTTTTTGCCCCTATGTGAAAGACATTTTTCAATTGGCATGAAAAAGGTGGTGATGCGAGGAGGGGATGAAAACTTTACTGTGCTCCTTACAAGGCTTCAGTTGCGTTCTACCTAAATCCTGCACGTCAAAATAAGATTATTGTCGTGGATTTTACGACTATGATGAATAACATATTATTATTAGTACCAACCTCCTATGAGGCATTTTTTTTAAAAAATACCATAAAAAACCTTAATGCTAACAGCCCCTTTACAATAGAGAGCTTCCTTTGCGGCATAGGGCCTGTGCAGACTGCATTAAATCTTTCACTACATATTATGGGGGCAAATAGCAGGAATAAAAGAAGAAAAGATGAAGATAATATTTTTCAAGATACAAGAGTATATAAAAAATATGATTTATTGATATTAACTGGGATATGCGGTGTCTATCAGCAATATTCTGATATGTTTAAGGTGGGCGATGTTGTAATGGCAAGGGATGAAATATATGGTGACCTTGGAAGATGCAATACTACAGATATATCAGGGCTTAATATAGAGAATACAGAGAAAGGGATAGTAAAGATAGAGACAGAAGCAGTCGACAGAAAGAGATTGACCCCATTAGCCCTACCTTCAGACTTTAATCAAAAACTCAAAACAATACAGATAAAATCAATAAGTTTTACAACAGTTATGTGTGTTAGCGCATCTTTCAGGCGGGCAGAGGCAGTTCAAAGGTTTAGCGGGGCACATTGTGAAAACATGGAGGGAGCAGCCTTTTTTGAGACTGCAACTGCTTTTAATATTCCATTTATAGAGATTAGGGCAATAAGTAATGTTGCCGGAGACAAAAAGGAAAATTGGAAGATAAGTGAGGCTATGGATAGATTAAAGCGTGTACTTATTATGTTATTGTCTTTTTGATGCCTACTCCAAGATATACAATATATTATCTGTTGTCAGTAAATAACGCTGATCGCTTTTTATCCTCAAAAGGCTTAAAGCTTAACCTGCATACTAATGGATCGATCCCTACGAGAGCATATCATTTTTATGGCAATGACTTTAAATCAGTATTTCTATTTAAACGGATGAGCAGGGGCGTGTTGCAACGTGCCCCTGCCGAAAATTTTAAATCCGGTCTATAGAAATACTGTTCAGGAATCGATCCACTAATCTATTAGGTAACTATTATAATAATGAAATATATAAGAATAAGAGGGCTTTATAAACACAACTTAAAGTCAATAGACCTTGACATCCCTATTGGGAAGTTTATCTCCGTAATAGGCCCATCTGGTGCAGGCAAGTCCTCGCTTGTGATTGATTCAATCCATGCTGAGGCCCAGAGGCGTTATATAGAGACCTTTTCTCCCTATGTTAGGCAGTTTCTTGAGAGGAGGGCATTGCCGGAGGCGAGGCTTATAACAAATTTGCCGCCATCAATTGCAGTGCTTGGCAAAAACCCGATTAAAAATGCCCGTTCAACTGTTGCTACCCTTGCAGAGCTTACCTTCTCAATCCGACAATTATTTGTGCGGTTTTCTACCCTTTCATGCCCATATTGCAATATAGATATAGAGGCAGGAAGCGCTGATGCCGCCCTGTCTATCTTAAAGGAGATTGTCAGCAGTAAAGACAGTCAGGGCGTATTCCTTGTCTGTATGCCATTAGATGAATTAGGCTCATCCCTTCTGGAGCTTGAGGTAAAGGGTTTTAGC
>JALWQB010000078.1 GCA_026994795.1 Deltaproteobacteria bacterium | reverse complement strand
ATTATATATTGCGCACCGTGAATTTGTATCAAGGTGAGGGCACCTGTCATTTTTTAAAAGCATAAGGGAATAGCCCTTTTCCCATCTTATTATCATAGGAGAATCGGAACATTTATAAAACGGAACGCCTTCTATCAAAAATGGGGTCATGTCATAAGGGTTCATCTTTATAGAGTGATTATTTTCAATAATGGGCAGGTCAAAAAGGCTCAATTCCTCTTCCCTTAACGGTATCTCAAAAAACTGGTGTTTATCCTTTGTAAGAGGGCCTTTACAACAGATATCGCAACGGCAAGGGGAGCACAGGAGGCTATTTATGAGCTCAAGCTCTCTTAAAAGTATCTCCTGTTGCATAATCGCCATAACAGCCTCATAATATGGCATAAACTCTCCGTTTACATCTATTACCCTAACTGAAATTTCAAAAGATGAGCCAGCATATTTTCCATTTAATCTAACATTTAACCTATTGAGATTATTGATTAACATTGAACTATAAGGTGCTATAACATCTTGTGGAGAAGTATATTCTATGCCGTCTATTTCAACAGGGTCAGGGAATTCGCTTATAAGCTGTTTTATATCCTTAAGGCCAATATCCTTATAGCCTGTTGAGATGACAATAATGGTCAATAATCTTACGACAGGCCATGCAGGGCGGCTCATAAGCGCTATTGCCTCTTTCCACTCTTTGCACTGTATGTCCATAGGAGATGTGGGTGATAATGGCTTATAAGAAGAAGGGGCATTTGGCGAAATTAAATTAAGAGAGGGGCTTTTGTATGATTTCACTATGACAGAATTTCCTTTGATACCTTTATAATTGTGCGCGCATCAAGGCCAAGCATCCCTCTTAATTCTTGTTGAGAGCCGTGTTCTATAAACCTGTCAGGAAGGCCAATGGGCCTTATCTTTAAGCTGTTCCCACCATCACCATTAAGCCTTATCCTGTTTGAGTCAGCTATTGCCTCGCATACTGCTGAACCAAGCCCTCCAATAAGGGCATTTTCTTCAATGGTGATTATACCGCTTGATATAGAGGCATGGTGAAGGAGGAGGTCCTTATCAATAGGTTTTATAAAACGGGCATTTATTACACATGTCTTTATCCCGTCTTCTTTAAGCCTCTTCTCTGCCCTTAATGCCGTCTCTACATGGTTTCCAGCGGCAATGATAGTAATATTACACTGTGTGCCGTTATCTCCCTTGACAAGCTCCCATTTTCCAAAGGGAATTTCCTCAAAGCCCTGCCCTATCTTTACGCCAACCCCCCTTCCCCTTGGATACCTTATTGCAACAGGCATATTGAGATTAATTGCAGTATATAGCATGTTACGCAGTTCATTTTCATCTTTTGGCGTCATTATCACCATATTGGGCACGCATCGTAGATATGACAGGTCAAATGCCCCATGATGCGTTGGGCCGTCATCTCCTACAAGCCCACCCCTGTCTATTGCAAACACTACCGGCAGATTCGTAAGACATACATCGTGGATTATCTGGTCGTATGCCCTTTGCAGAAATGTTGAATAAATAGCGCAAACCGGACGCAGGCCCTCAAGGGCAAGGCCAGCAGCAAAGGTAACAGCATGTTGCTCTGCAATGCCGACATCAAAGAATCTGTCAGGAAACTCCTCTGCAAACCTTGAAAGCCCGGTAC
>JALWQB010000077.1 GCA_026994795.1 Deltaproteobacteria bacterium | reverse complement strand
GCGGCCAAACCTTATAAGGTTTTCAGTGATCTTGTGAAGATTCTTTATCCCCATTAAAAAGACAAGCGTTCCTACGCCCTTTGAAAGCCCCTCCCAGTCAACATCAGCGTCATTTTCCCTGCTCCTGTAACCTGTTATAAATGCAACAGACGCCGTATATGACCTGTGAGTAAGGGGGATGCCTGCATAGGCGGGCACTGCTATTGCGCTTGTAACGCCAGGGACGACCTCAAAGGGGATCCCCTCTTTTACAAGCGCCTGCGCCTCCTCGCCGCCCCTTCCAAATATAAAAGGGTCTCCACCCTTCAGCCTTACAACAACCCTTCCCTCTTTTGCCTTCCTTACGAGTATCTCGTTAATCTCATCCTGATTAAATACATGCCTTCCAGTGCGCTTTCCTACATAAATAAGCTCTGCTGTGGATGGGGCAAAGCTGAGAAGACGGGGGTTGGCAAGCCTGTCATATATCACTGCCTCCGCCCTTTGAAGCGCCTCTTTGCCCTTTAATGTAAATAACCCCACATCCCCTGGGCCTGCCCCCACAAGATATACATATCCATTTTTTTTATTGTTATTTCCCATGATGTCCCTGATGTCTTACTTATATTAACTGTTAAATTATGTTAATTGCCTTAATTATCTGATAATTATTCAATCCCCTGCTTATATGCCTCGTTTAGTATGCTTCTTCCCCCTGCGTTTAGCATGTCTTCGGCAAGGTCTATTCCGAGCTCTTCAGGGCAATTTCTGCCCCCCTCTTTTTCCATCCTGATAATCTTTCTTCCATCTTCGCTTCCAATAATGCCCTTTAATATGAGCTTATCACCCTTTATCTGGGCGTATGCCCCTATTGGCACCTGACATCCGCCCTCAAGCCTGGCAAGGAAAGCTCTCTCTGCCCTTACTGTAATCTCTGTCTCTTTGTGGTGTATGGTCATTAGTATCTGACGCGTCTTTTCATCATCTTTTCTAAACTCTATGCCAAGCGCCCCCTGACCAATTGCGGGGATAATCTCATCAGCGCTAAACTTATGGGTTATCCTTTGAGTCAGATTCATCCTGTTAAGCCCTGCTGCAGCAAGGACTATTGCGTCAAGGTCATCCTGCTCAAGTTTTTTAAGGCGGGTATCCAGATTGCCCCTTATGCTTTTTATTGTAATGTCAGGTCTCATTGCCCTTAACTGCGCCATGCGTCTCAGGCTGCTTGTGCCGATAACCGCCCCTGAAGGCAGATCAGAAAATGCCTTTCCATCCTTTGAGATAAAGGCGTCCACTGGCTCTTCCCTTTTGGGGAATATAGAGACCTCAAGCTGCGGCGGAAGCTCAGTTGGCACATCTTTTAGGCTATGGACAGCAAAGTCCACCCTCTTTTCAATGATTGCCTGTTCAATTTCCTTTACGAAAAGCCCTTTCCCACCGACCTTTGAGAGGGGGACATTTAGTATCTTATCACCCTTTGTCGTGATGGTTACAAGCTCAATCTCTATGTCAGAGAACCTCTTTTCTATCTCTGCCCTTACCCACATGCTCTGGGTCAGGGCAAGTTTGCTCTTCCTTGTTCCAAGATATAGTCTGGCGCCCATCTCGCCCATTACCCCCCGCAAGAGCTACAATTTGTGCTTGAGCAGCCTGCGCAATTAGATGCTGCCCTCTTTCCAGTGCCCACAAAGTTTGCGCCTGACTTAAAGGCAAAGGCAGAGACCTTCTTAGAGCAATCTTGTGATGAGCATTTAGGGCACTTTATCTCAGGGCTTGAGCCTAATATCAGTTCCTCAAACTCTTCATTGCAGTCATTGCATATAAATTCATATATCGGCATATCTCAATATTCCTCCTTATAGTGAATTTTAAATACAAAATTGGTTACGTATAACATATCAATGTCATTGACTTAAAAAATTCTCTCAAAAAATAACGCAAAAACATTCCCCAAAAAACAATTCCCTCACACTCTAAATCTCTTTATTTAATACCTCTTTTAATCTCTCAAATTCCCCCTTCATCTCTTGCGCCATGCTGTAAAGCGCATCTAAGGTAACTTCTTTTTCGTCCTTTTTCGCCTCAATCTCTAATTCCTTAGAAAGCGCAGAAAATCTCATTGCCCCTATATTGGCGCTTGAACCTTTAAGAGTATGGGCAATAACGGCAACCTCTTCTATGTTTCCCTCCTTAATCCCTGTCTCAAGCCTTGCAAGCTCCTGAGGAACAGTATTAAGAAATGTCTCTATGACAAGCCTGAATACATCCTTATCTCCCATTGCGCGTTCTTCAAGTGCCTCCCTGTCAAACCTTGGCTCAGATGACAACATTATAGTCTCCTTCTTCCTTTTCTCATCTTTGCCTTTTATCTTCTCCTCTTTTATCATTTCCCTTGCTTTATTGGGATACTCTTTATCTTTATAATATTGTTCAGCAGGCGATTTATTCAGCCACCTTTCAAGACAGGCAATCAATTTTTCCGGTATAATGGGCTTTGCAAGGTGGTCGTTCATGCCTGCCTCCAGAAAGCCCTTAACCTCTTCTCTAAAGGCGTGCGCAGTTAACGCCACTATTGGTATGCGTGGATTTATTACGCCTGAGTCAGAAGAACGAATTATCCTTGTTGCCTCTATGCCGTCCATGACTGGCATCTGAATATCCATAAAAACAAGGTCATAGAAAATGACCTGAAGGGCCTCAATAGCCTCTTCGCCATTTCCTACCGCCTCTGCCCTTATCCCGAATTTCTTGAGCATTGAGAGTATAACCTGTTGATTTACCGCATTGTCATCTACAACAAGCACCCTGTTGCCCTTATACCTTTCTGCTGCCTTCTTCGTAAGGGTTTCAATGCCCCCTGTATTTCCCTTTTTCGCCTTATTACATTCTTCTGATGACTCATCACCCTTTTTGAGCCTTACGGTAAACCAGAATGTCGTCCCCTTCCCATGCTCGCTCTCTACGCCAATTGAGCCATCCATAAATTGAGAAAGCCTCTTGGAGATGGCAAGCCCAAGGCCGGTGCCTCCAAATCTTCTTGTAATAGACGAATCAGCCTGACTAAATGCCTTGAATAATTTGGCCTTTTGCTCATCATTAATGCCAATGCCCGTATCGCTAACGGCGAAATGCAGTTCAACGACATTGGCTTCCACTGCCCTTGGCCTCACAGTAAGCTTTATCCACCCCTCTTTTGTAAACTTCAGGGCATTGCTCAAGAGATTCATAAGTATTTGACGCAGACGGGTAGGGTCCCCCTTTAAGCACGCTGGGGTATCATCAGCAATATCAACCTTCATATCCAGTCCTTTTTGAGAGGCAATAATCTTGATTGATGTAGTTATCGTCTCTATTAAGAGATAGAGATTGAAATCAATCTGCTCTAAGACCAGCTTCCCTGACTCAATCTTTGAAAGGTCAAGGATATCATTCAGGATGGTCAATAAGACCTCTGCGCTAGTGGATGCAGTGGTTACATAATATCTCTGGTCATCGTCAAGGCGTGTGCCAGAAAGAAGGCTCAACATGCCAATAATGCCATTTAGAGGCGTCCTTATCTCATGGCTCATATTGGCGAGGAACTCGCTTTTTGACCTACTTGCCTCTTCCGCCTTTGCCCTTGCCTCCTCAAGCTCTGAAAGCCTCCTTTGAAGCTCTTCTTCCAGCATGACAACCCCTGAGACATCATATTTTATTGCTATAAAGTGAATAATCTCTCCTCTATCATCAACCACAGGGCTTATAACAGCATCCTCCCAGAAGAGCGTGCCATCCTTCTTCTTATTGTGAAAACGGCCATGCCACACCTTCCCCGCCTTTATGGTATCCCACAGCTTTTTATAAAAACTCTGGGGGAGCTTCCCGCTCTTGAGGACGCTTGGAGTAAGGCCTATAGCCTCATCCTTTGAGTATCCCGTATTCCTACAAAAGGCAGGGTTGACATATTCAATCTTGCCGTCAGGGTCAGTTATCACTACAGTATGCGCCCCCTGCTCTATGGCTGTCTCAAACAATTGTATGCGCTCTTGATATGTTACAAGCCTTTCCTGCTGATATCTCAGATAAAACAGGAAGAAACAAAGGGGCAGGATTGACATAAGGAAGAGACAGCTCATTACTATTACAATGTTCCTCAGCCGCTTATATGCAGGAGATGAATAACTGTCAGGCACTATTGCAATTATTGAAAGCTCATCTTTTAAAAGCCCTTTCTTTTTTATGTGAAAAGTATCACCATCTCTTGACGCCTTTATATAGCCTGTTTCCAAAAGCCTATTCCATGTATCTTCAGAAAAGCCAAGACATTTTATCTCAACGCCTTCAAACTGTCTGTTTGACTTAATCTTTGAAAGCTGGTCAGGCTGAAGGCTTGACAGTGAAAAAAAGGCATCTTTATACGGAGAAAACAGCACACCTACAGGAGTGGCAAACCATATCTCTATATCTGTAAATAGCTGGGCATCTTGATTTGATAACACATTATATCCTATATCCTTAATCAAAAACTTTGGGTCAACCTTAAACACTAACACCATCTTTTCATCATTGGAAAATAGGTCTATCCTCTTAGATAAGTAAATCCCGACCTGATATGAAGTTACGCCTTTGGCTACATACACCCCTTGGCCGTATCTCATCGCCTCTTTAAAATATGGACGAAAGCCATAATTTTTCCCGATAAAGCGCTTATCAGTAGATAAAATGCAGTCTCCTTTGTTGTCTAATATATAGGCCGCTAAAAGCCCTGAAGTATCTTTAATGCGATTTAAGTAGTTTACGATGCAGGTCTCATCCTGTTTATTGACAAACCATTGAAGCAAAAAGGGATTTATTGATAATAAATCAAGATTAAACTCTATGTTTTTCACTCTCTTGTTTATTTCCCATACAGCCTTGTCTAAGGTGTCATATATCTGTTCAACCTGATTTCTATTAAGGGATTGAATCGTATAAGAGATTATCCCCGCAGACAAGCTAAACAACAAAAAGGATAAAATTATTGGAAGAAAAGAATATAGTTTAATTTTTTTTGTCATTTGTCCCCTCGACCATCTTATATAACCTATTTGCCCCCTTTTGTCGTTTAAGGTTTAGAATTTAGATGAAAAATAAGGTTATAAAGGCTTTTTAAAATAGATTGGCCTTTTTCTTTTTCCCCAAGTAAGAAAGCGCTATCCTCTTAACCTCCATTGACGGGTCATTAATCACAAAAAGCGCATCATCTCGGGTCATCTCTCCCCTTTTTAAAAGCCCCTTGACAGCGCATAGCCTTACATCAGCATCGGGGTCAGCCAGAAATGTCCTCATAACCTTGTTTATAATATCTATATGCCTTGGAGAATCAATTTTAAGCTCAGTAAGCGCCTTTATAATATCATATCTTAAAACAGGGTCTCCATCTACAAGCATTTCAAGATAAATGGTTAATGCCTCTTCTTCTTTCCCCTTAAAGCGCCACAAATTATACAGGATTGCCCTTTTTTGGTCCAAATCTGCTGCATAAAGCCTGTCCTTTAATATGCCAAATAGCCGTATGTCATTAAGATTACACATTGAAATTACTGCCATTGTCTGAAGATCAGGGTCGTGATGGTGCAAAAAGTCTATAAGTATCGGCACGCCTAATATATTGCCCTCCCAGCCAAGCGCCAGAATTGCCCTCTCAGCAGCATCCTTATTGTCTGAATAGGCTATCTCATTAAGCCTCTTTATAAGAAGGCTCTGATTTGAGACAAATGAGCCTATTACGCTCAAGTGCATTGCCGCCATATCCTTTAATTCTTCGTCTGCCTCATTGTCTTGGATGATTGAAAGCATTATCCAAGACAGTTCGTCTTGAGCCAATGCGCTTAATACGAGGAAAAAACGCTTTCTTTCATCAACCGGGGCATTTTTAAGCCCCTTTATAATAATAGAATGCGCCTTTTGTCCATCTCTTGCGATAAGGGATGGGTCAGCCATGTAACTTAATATTCTCTTTTTTATACGGCTTTGCTCTCTGTCTCTGATATCAATGATTGTTCCCATATTTTCCTCTGATAAAGCTTAGTTCTGGAATATTAGCCCAACCATACGACATTGAAATAATTTGTGATTAAGAAAAAGATATATTAAAGTTTTGTATAGTTCAATACAAAATTTGTTAAATCATCAGTATTGTATTTTTATAGAAATGACATTATTATTTATCAATATTTAAAAGAGCATTTTATGATACCTAAATTCTAAATCCTGCAATCACAAAGGGCGGCAAAAGGGGGCAAACGGGCTGAAATCTGTCTTCATTTAACAAGTGAATTTTACAAATAACTTTTATATCGCTTAATCCCTTGCTCAAGAGTCGGGAGTTCTCTGCTTTGCCGCGCAGGATTTAGAAAATAATTAAACAAAGGAGGTAAGGTCTTATGGCAAAGAGGGTTCTTTTAATCGGTTGCGGGTCATATATGGATGACTCTTATGATTGTGCTGCTGACTGGAAGTGCCTTACAGCAGCCGCTGAGAAGAGAGGGGCATTTAAGGATTATGATGATGTAAAAGTAGTTGGTTTTCTAAGGTGTCGCTGTCCTGGCAGGGCTCTTGTTAATAATGCGGCTGTTACAAAAAATAGGACAGAATATGACATCATTCACATCACAAACTGCATGGCAAAGGCAATGCCAATGTGCAAGAATCACAACATGGAAGAACTGCCAAAGATGTTAGAGGAAAAAACGGGGGTAAAGGTTATTGTGGGCACTCATGACTTTGTTTAATCCTGCATTGTTATGACGTTACCGCAATATACAGGCAGGCGTCAGCTATGCCTGCCTGTATATTGCGTCAAAAATTATTCACCTAAATTCTGCACGGCAAAAAGGGGCGAAAATGAATTTAAACGAGTAAATAGGGGGTAGGGATTGGCGATTTACCCAATCCTTTTTGTTGTT
>JALWQB010000076.1 GCA_026994795.1 Deltaproteobacteria bacterium | reverse complement strand
TCAGACGGGGTAATGCCGTCAAATGAAGGGAGAGGCTTTGTGTTAAGGCGCATTATAAGGCGCTCTTTAAGGTATGGGAGGACCCTCGGGCTTAACGAGCCGTTTATGGCCCATATATGTAAGAGGGTAATTGAGGAGATGAAAGACCCTTACCATGAGCTTGCATCCTCTTATGAGACAGTAAAAAAGGTGGTTACAGTAGAGGAAGAGCGCTTTTTAAAGACCCTTGACCTCGGACTTGATATGCTCTCACAAGAGATAAAAGGGCTTAAAAACAGGGGCAAAACCTGCATATCAGGAGAATTTGCCTTTAAGCTCTATGATACCTACGGACTCCCCATTGATATTGTGCAGGATATTGCAAAGGAACAGGGGCTCAGCCTTGACAGAAAGGGCTATGAAGAGAACATGCGCCTGCAAAAGGAGCGCTCAAAAAAGGCGTCAAAAGATACTGTTATAAGGGAACTTCCCAAAGAATATCAGGAGCTTACAAAGAAGGGGGCAGGCGGTGAATTTTGCGGCTATGATACCTGTTCCTGTAAAGGGCGTCTTTTGTGTCTTTATGGAGGCAAAACGGACGATAGTAAAGAATGGGAGTTTGTTAAAAGGACGGATAGAATGGGCTGGCGTGGCGAGGCGGTATTTTCAATAACCCCGTTTTATGCGGAGGCAGGCGGTCAGGTTGGAGATTCAGGAGAGATTAGGGGAGAAGATGGAAGGTTGCGGGCAATATGCAACAACACAATAAGGCGGGGTGGGCTTATCTGCCACCTTATAGAGCTAAAGGAGGGCGAGCTTGTATGCGGTAATGATTATGAGCTAACTGTCCTTGAAGGGAGGAGAAGGGCCATAGAGAGAAACCATACTGCAACGCATCTTTTGCATTCCGCCCTGAGAGAGATTTTAGGAGGCCATGTGCAGCAGTCAGGCTCGCTTGTTGAGGCAGGGAGGCTTCGCTTTGATTTTAGCTACTTTTCAAAGGTTGACAAAGAGAAGTTGAACAGGATAGAGGCGATTGTAAATCAGGAGATCAGGAATAATACCCCTGTTGAGACAGAGTTAATGTCTATTGAAGAGGCAAAGAAAAAGGGGGCAATCGCCCTTTTTGGAGAAAAGTATGGTGAGACAGTGCGTGTTGTCAGGATTGATGGGTTCAGTATGGAGCTTTGCGGCGGCACCCATGTAAGGCGCACAGGCTCAATAGGGCTTTTTAAGATTTTACATGAGACAGGCATTGCCTCTAATATAAGGAGAATAGAGGCGGTTACAGGGAAAGAGGCAATAGAGTATGTCCAGTCCATTGAAGACAGGCTCATAAGGATAAGCGGCATATTAAAGAGCCCGGTTAATGAGGTTGAAGAGAGAGTTGCCACCTTATCCTCTCGCCTTAAGGCCATGCAAAAGGAAATAGATGCCCTGAGGTTAAAGGGCACCGCAATAGATGTAGATGAGATGATAAAGTCTGCAACTCTGATTGATAGCCCCAATGGGGCAATTCATCTCATATCGCAAAAGACGCCATTTTCTGACCCAAAGGCAATGAGAGGGCTTGGCGACAAATTGAAAAACAGGCTAAAGAACGGGGTGATTGTGCTTGGAGGCGCAGATAAGAAAAAGGCCATGCTGCTTGTTATGGTAACAAAGGCTCTTTCAAAGGACATACATGCAGGCGAGCTTATACGGCCTATTGCCAAGATAGTTGGCGGAGGCGGCGGCGGAAGGCCAGATATGGCTCAGGCAGGAGGCCCCCTTTACGATAAACTTGATGAGGCCATAAGTGGCGCTGAAGGGATTTTAAGGGAGTTTATTAAAAGTAAGAACAACTGATTATACTTAACTGAATATAAAGACGAGGCATTATAATTATGGATAATACACTGGCTCAAAAGGAATTTACATCTGAAGGGCGGGCTACGCTTATTGGAAGCCTTCCTCATAATGACCATAAGAAGGCGCAACAGCTTGTATTTAAATATATTGATGAGATACCAATCTGGGTGCAGTTGCCCTTGTATCCAAATGAGAGGCTTTTGTCTCAATTTGTCTCAGGCCTTCCCGGCATAAGATACAATGGAGACACAGTATTTTTTGATACTGACGCCCCTGAGTTTGAGGCGGAATTTCTTCAGTTTTTTGAGGAATATCTTGCGGTAAAAGAGGGCGAAAAGGCAATAGAAGGCTCTATCTTTGCGCTAAACAAAGATAATGGAAAGGGGTTTTTTGTATTTCTTGACGATTTATCTAAAGAAAAAATAGGAAAACGCCCCTATGCCCTTAAAGGCCAGATTACAGGCCCGTTTACAATGCTAACAGGCATAAAGGACAGGCAGGGCAAATTGTCATTTTATAATCAACAGCTAAGAGAGGCTGTTACGCAGGGTCTATCATTAAAGGCAGCGTTTCAGGTGAAAATGCTCAAGGAACACGCTAATAATGTAATAATATTTTTAGATGAGCCTGCCCTTTCTGGCTTTGGCTCATCTGCAATGGTAAGCATATCCAAAAAGGATGTCCAGCATGACTTAAAGATAGTAATAGATGAGATACATGAGGCTGGGGCCATAGCAGGGGTGCATGTATGCGCCAATACAGAGTGGGATGTACTGTTAGACCCTTATCTCTCAGTTGATATCCTCAGTTTTGACGCCTTTGGATTCCTTGACAGGTTCTTGATATATAAGCGTCAGATTATAGAGTTTATAGAGAGGGGCGGGGTTATTGCATGGGGCATTGTCCCGACCCAGAGGCCAGAAGACATTGAAAGAGAAGACGCTGAGAGTCTCTTAAAGAGCTTTGATACAATCTCAAATGGGCTTGGGCTTTCCATTGCGCAGATTACAAAAAATGCCCTTATTACCCCAAGTTGCGGCACAGGGCTTTTGTCAGTGCCACTGGCAGAAAGGGTATTGTCCCTTACAAGAGAAGTTTCTATGAGGCTCAGGGAGCAATAGGCTATATTTTTCATATTGCAAGATAATATTATGAAAATAGTTGCCGATATTGGAGGGACTAACGCAAGAATAGCTATTTTTAAAAATAATCGCCTTTTCAAGATAAGAACCTATAAGTCAAGAGAGTTTTCATGTTTAGAAGACCTTATTCTTTCTTATATAAATGACATTGGTGAAACCAAAGAGGATGTCTCTACAATATCTATTGCAATAGCCGGCACTATCAGTGAAGAAGGAGTAAAGTGCGTAAACCTTGACTGGGAGATAAAAAAGGATGCCCTTCTTTCATGCTTTAGTGGTTGCTCTATTAAGTTTTTAAATGATTTTGAGGCAGTAGCAGGGGCAGTTCCCTATCTCAAGGCTCTTTATAATAATAACCACAACTCTCATAAACATTTATATCCCCTTATCTGTAGCGACTTTCTTGCTAACAATAACAGTGATATTGGCGCTATTAATGGCGCAATAGCAGTTGTTGGGGCAGGGACAGGCCTTGGCGAGGCGATATTGTGCCCGTGCAGTCATGGAGATAATTTTCACATAATCCCGACAGAGGGGGGGCATTCAGATTTTGCCCCTGAGACAGAGGTTGATTGGGGGCTTTTTCTCTATTTAAGGGAAAGGTATGGGCATGTAAGCATTGAAAGGGTGGTCTCAGGACAGGGGATAAGGGATATATATGAATTCATCGCCAATGCCCCTGCTCCTTCTTCTGAAGAGATCGTCAATAAGGCAATTTTACAAGAAGACATATATGCTGAAAAGACCCTTTCTATATTTACAAGGCATTATGCAAGGGAGGCATCCAATCTTGCGTTAAAGTCGCTTTCATATAATGGCGTGTATCTTGCAGGAGGCATTGCCCCAAAGATAGGGGAAAAGTTCCTTAAGTTTGGGTTTAAAGAGGCGTTTTTAAACAAGGGGCGCATGAAAAAGGCGCTTATGAATATTCCTGTGTTTATTATCATGCATCCATATCCCGGCCTTCTGGGGGCAGGTCTTTTGATGAAATAACACTATTTGCCCACATAAGGCATGGCTCTACCCTCTTTGATACCATCTTTAGCGCAGTCTCATAGTCAACCCATGCAAAATTGTCATGCTCGGGTCTTCCTATCTCAGGGTTTACCCTGAGGTCAACCTCTTTTGTCCTGGTCTGCGCCAGATAATAGCGGGCTATCTTTCTGCCATGAAGATATGGGGCGCTTTCCCTATAATCATTGCCCCAACTGAATACAAGGTCTGAAATACCGGTTTCTTCCTCAACCTCTCTTATGGCAGCAGAGAGAGGCTCTTCCCCTTCTTCTACTATGCCCTTTGGAAAGTCCCAGTAACCAAATGCCTCAAGCAATAGGTAGAGCCACCTGACCCCCTCTTTTCTCACTACTATAACCCCTGCAGAAAGAACGGGCATTTACGCTACCTCCTTTAATAAGGACAATATTTTATCACTTCCCTAACGACTAAAATCACCCTCTGCCCCAAATTGCTTTTTTATTGCCTCAAAAACAGGCACTGTCATCAATAAGATGCGTTTTTATGTTAAAACACTTGTTAGAAATTGTCTATGCATATCATTAATCTTTCCAATAAATCTTGACAAATCTCTGTTTTTTTACCATCTGATAGATGAGTTAATTTTTTCTTGACCCTATTCTTTGAAACTGTAAAAATATAATTTAACTTCAAAACGCTATCTACTATGAGACCTTCACTTTTCGGAATTGAAATTCCTTGCATTTTTATATTACTTGTAATGCCTGCTATTACTACATTGTTCAAGTCTTCAAACAAAACCAACGCCGGTCTAAATTTTATTTCAAATTTATCTGTAAATGGAACTTCTGTTAAAACAATATCACCAAAATTTAAATCATTTTGTCCCATATATTATCTTCCTCATTATCCCATAACTCTTCCATTTTTTCTAATTGAGCTAATTCTATATCTTGTTGAAAAATAAAATTTTTTATTAACCTTTCCAAAAAAACTTGAATAGTTTCATTTTCTTCTCTTAATTGTTCAATAGTCATTATTAATTGTTGAGGAAGTGGAATAAATGCTATATCTTCCATATCTAATCTCCCATTTCCTTTATTTTTTCTTAACGAATTCTTGATTATTATAAATTAACTTACCACCATTACATCTTATTATAAAGGGTATTATAGAGGGCTATTAACAAATTTCTTACCCCTTTAGAGGTTGCGGCAGAGATTGGGAATATCCCTGTGCCCTTGGGGGATTGCATAAGATTCATAGTATCTACAGCCCTTAATATGTCCTTAACCTCATTGTCAGGCAAAAGGTCTATTTTATTAAGGGCAATGGCAAATGGCCTTTCTATCAAAGAGGCATTGTATCCTTTCAACTCTCGCCAGAGGGTATTAAATGAATCCTTTATCCCTGCTGGACCCTTTGTGATATCTATCAAAAAAATCAATGCCCTTGTCCTCTCAATGTGCTTAAGGAACTGATGCCCCATGCCTATCCCCTTATGAGCCCCTTCAATAAGCCCTGGTATATCCGCTATCACAATAGATATTTCATTGCCTATCTCTGCCACGCCAAGTATGGGATGAGTGGTTGTAAAGGGATAATCTGCAATCTTTGGGGTTGCAGAGGTTATAGATGAAAGAAAGGTAGATTTCCCTGCATTTGGCTCACCAACAAGACCAATATCGGCCAAAAGTTTTAATTCAAGCAATAACCACTTTTCTTCACCCTTTTGTCCCTTTTGAGCAAAACGAGGGGCCTGCCTTGTGGAAGACTTAAAGCGCTCATTGCCCTTACCTCCCTTGCCCCCCCTAACTGCAATCCACTTGTCTCCATAAGATACAAGGTCTTTTAATATGGCCTTAGTCTCATTATCCCCTATAATAGTGCCGGGAGGAACACTTATAACAAGGTCAGTCCCTGTTCGTCCATGCTGTGACTTCCCCCTGCCAGCCTCGCCATTAGGCGCAATAAACCTCTTTTGCCTCCTGAAATGAGAAAGTGTATTAAGGGACGGGTCAACTATAAATATGACATCGCCACCCCTTCCGCCATCTCCGCCATCCGGACCTCCCCTTGGGACATAACGCTCTCTCCTAAAGCTCACACACCCTGGCCCGCCATCTCCTGCCTTTACATATATTACTGCCTCATCCAGAAAATACATGGCACACTATAACCTGTAGTTGTTACATACGATTTTAAAGCTAATTAAAGCTATAAAAATAAGAAAACCCGCATGTTAGCGGGTTACCAATAATTTAAAGGTTAAATGCTTTTTAACAGTTACCTAAAAGATAAACAACTATTAGGCAGGATATACACTTACAAGCTGCCTATTCCTTTTGGTCTCAAACTTTACAATGCCATCAATAAGAGAGAATAAGGTATAGTCTTTTCCTAAGCCTACATTCTCACCTGGATGAAATTTTGTGCCTAATTGTCTAACAAGAATATTGCCAGCCCTTACAAATTGTCCGCCAAAACGCTTTACGCCACGCCTTTGGCCTACGCTGTCTCTACCATTCTTACTGCTTCCGCCCGCCTTTTTATGAGCCATTTTAAGACCTCCTTTCTTATCATTTCTTAAATCTTAAATCATCTTTCAGTAACTTTCAAAAATCCTTTCAGTTAAAAGTTGATTTTTATGTAATTAATTACAATAAACTACTATATTTTTATTTCTTTAATATTAATCTCACTAAAAGGTTGTCTATGTCCTCTTTTGACCTTATATCCCTTTCTTCTCTTCTTTTTAAATACAATGACCTTCTTTGCCTTGCCATGCTCTATAACCTCAGCGCTTACCTTTGCCCCTTCAATAAGAGGAGTGCCCAGCTTAACGGATGAGCCGTCTTTTATCATCAAGACATTATCAAATTCTACTGTCTCACCTACTCTAACATCAAGTTTTTCAACCTTTAATACTTCTCCCGGGACAACCTTATATTGTTTGCCGCCTGTCTCAATTACAGCATACATTCGTACGATACCTCCATTCCCCAATAGGGTATAAGTATAGTAAATGAAAATATTAAGCTATTAATTAATAAGCCATTAAAAGAGGGGATAGACAATAACCATTTTGAGCTTATAAGTCAAGATATAACTTATTGATTATCAGTTTTTGCCCCTTCTATAGCAGATTCGCTTAACTCATATTTATTCAAAGTCTCCCTAAACTCTGAAGTAATATCCTTAATTTTATCCTTAACTATTGAAACAGTAGAGGAGATCTTCATAAACTCTTTTGAGTTAGTTGACAAATTAGATGCAAGGGAGTCTACATGATTGACCTCTTCGCTTACAGCGGAAAGAGAGCCGCTCATTTCCTCAATAGTGGCAGTTTGTTCCTCTGTTGCCCCGGCTATATTATTCGCTAAATCGGTAACCTCAGCTATAACCTCTGTTATCTCCCTTACAGACTCAACAGAATGTTTTGTATCAATCTGAATCTCTTGAATCATCTTAGTTATCTCTTCTGTGGCGTCGGCCGTCTGTTTGGCAAGATCCTTTACCTCATTGGCTACTACTGCAAATCCCTTCCCTGCCTCTCCTGCCCTTGCCGCCTCTATAGTCGCATTTAAGGCCAAAAGGTTCGTCTGCTCCGCAATCTTTCTGATAACCTCTATTATCTCTCCTATATTATCAGATGCCTTTCCCAACCTCATAATAATTTCATTTGTATTCTCTGCCTTACTCCGGGCGTCATTTGCTATAGTAGCTGTCTTTGAGACATTTGACGATATCTCCTGGGCAGCAGTGGCCAACTCGCCCATAGCGTTTACTATCTCATTTAAATTAACTGTGGCCTTTTGAGAACTCTCCGCTACATCATAAGAGCCTTTTTCTATATTTGAGGCATGATTTTTTACATTGTTACTCACCCGTTCAAGCTCTCCAGCCATAGATGTCAACATATCGGAGCAATCCTTTAATTCCAGTAAAAAACTCCCTGTATTATGTAAAATAGCATTTGCCTCTATTGCCAATTTGCCTATCTCATCTCTCGTTAATATAGATGCAGAGGATGTAAATTTACCGCGAGCCAGATTATCCATAAATGAAACTATCTTTGGAAGCGGCCTTAATATCATATTTATCAAATATGCTAAAATAGCTATCATTATAATAGTTATTATAAAGAAATCAATAATTAGTCCCTTCATTACATTTTTTAATGAGTCTATTCCAACTTTATTATCAAAAGTTATAAGGAAAATGGTATTTGCCCTGCTATAAGCCGATTTAAGAGAAGAAACATTCCAAAATATTCCATTTTTAAATACAGTTAATTTTCCTTCCTTGTCTTCTCCGTTTAAATTTAAAGATTCCCTGAATAACCCTGCCAAAAAAGACAAGTTTTTAACCCTTGAGAATACGTCCCTATTAGTGGCATCGCCTAATCTAAAGCTATCAATAGTTAATCTCTCTGAAGAAGAGAGGCTTGAATCATCTAAAAACCACGCGAGATTAATATAGGATGCATCCCCTTTTACGTTATGCAGAATTTCTATAATAGGAACAGAAAACTCAACAACCCCACAAAACATCCCATTATATGATATCGGAGCAATTGTCCTAAACAATACCCCATCAATCCAGCTTTCTATAGTGGTTATCTTCTTTTTATTCTCTATTACAAACTTTACAGCCTTCCTTTTGCTGGCATCCTTTCCTATAAGATTTGTAACATTAGAATAAATTACTTTTCCGCTGCTATCTATGAAAGAGAGCAAATTTTGGGAATTTGAGCTGTCGCTATGAAGGCTTTTAAGAAGAGGGAGAGAAAGTCTTTTTAATATAGTTACATCTTTAAGGGCTACCCCAAATTGAATATCTCCATTAGAAGAAATATTAGAGACAATCAAAGAAGAAAATCTTTTAAAATTGTTAATTTCTTGAGATAATCTTTTTATAACAGGATATATGGATTCCTTGCCCCTTTTTTGTTCGCTTAAAATAATTATTCTGTAAATTATTCCGCAGGTTATAAAAGATGACAATATCAAAAGAATTATAACAGGCGTTATAATCTTTCCTCTTATAGAATTAAAAATCTTCATTTCTCCCCCTATCCCCTTATGGGAAAGGGGCTTTTCAGCCCCTTCTGAAGATTATCTTTTAAGAAAATATCCTATTATTTTACAGGAAACATTACGCTAATAGCCCCCCTCAAATCGCCTTCTTTATAGCCTTCTTTTTTCCTTCCAGCTATATCGCTTGCCCCCTTAGGCCCGCCGTGACACTTTAAGCAGGCCTTTTTTATATAAATTGGCTGTAAATACCTATAAAAATTGCCTACCATCTCTCCATATCCCTTGCCCTTTGGCCAATCAGAAGATTCAAATTTTGACAATACCTTCTTTTCAAACTCATCAGGCTGATTATAATTATTTCTATACTTAAATGTCGTTTGTTTAATCATAATCTTACTCATACCCTTTAATATTTGGCCTGTCTCTCTCCCAAAGACCGCTGGTATATACATCTTAAAACCTTTACCCTTTTGATTTATTCTGCCCTGATTCATCTGAACGCTCATCTTTGCCGCATGAAGCACCTGATCTACCACTGTCTTTACCAGTGGATCCAACTCATTTACATCTTTTCCTGTTATCTTTTTAAAAGATTCTTTCATTTTTGCCTCTACATATTCTGGCGTAAAGCCTTTATCCCCTTTTGAGGGGTCATTTATAAGACCCTGATGCCTTGCAACTACCCCTCTGCCTGCAACAATCATTGCAGCCACATATTTTGCTATTTCTTCTGCCTTATCTTTTGGTATGGCTGCATTAGAAACAGACACACACAAAAGATTAACCCCTA
This sequence comes from Deltaproteobacteria bacterium, assembly GCA_026994795.1. GTDB lineage: Bacteria > Desulfobacterota > Dissulfuribacteria > Dissulfuribacterales > Dissulfuribacteraceae > JALWQB01. The sequence goes on along the minus strand of JALWQB010000076.1, from coordinate 14,814 downwards.
ACAATAATGAAAGCGCTATTCCCCAAATGCCTTTTACATAATCTTTTGCCTTAATTGACATGCACATAACTAAACCTCCTTTTTAGTTTTGATTTGGCAGTTAGCAAAAACCAAAGAAAAGATAAAACAACCAAGGTCAAGGGCTGTCAATCCGCAATCGCAACGCAGCGGCTTGACAGCCCCTGCACTGATTCAGTACGCCCGGCATGGGTATAAGCTCATGGGATGAAAGTCTCCTGTAGCTAAACCACTGTTAAGCATAGCTTAACATAAACTACTACTGACGGCAAGGGTACTTCTTCAGGCCTCCGTTAAAGTTGGATACATAAAAACCGCAAGCCCCCTACACCCAAATAGACTTGAAAGCCATACAATTAATTAGTGGATCGATTCCTAAACAGTATTTCTATCGACCGGAAGTAAAATTTTCAGCAGGTAGGGGCACGTTGCAACGTGCCCCTACTCATTCGTTTTTAAATAGAAATATTGAGTTAAAGTCATTACTATAAAAATGATATGCTCTTTAGGAATCGATCCATTAGAGTCTTACTAACCTTAGCATTCAAAAGCAGAATATATCCCCTCTTTCATAAAGCCATGTATAAGAAAGTCATCGCCAAACTTCTTGACCTTGCAATTATATACTCTCTTTGCATCAGAACAAGCAGTTTGTCCAACGCCGCCAACAGAAGAAATGGCCTTTTGCCCCCCTAAGACCTTTGGGGCATAAAAGAAAAATACCTCATCTACAAGGCCGTTGTCAAAAAGGCTGCCCAATATAGCGCCTCCCCCTTCACAAAGCACTGATTGAATGCCCCTTTCACCAAGTATGGCCAACACATCCCTTATAGAAAGCTTATGACCACAATGTTCATCATCATCCATAGCATCCCCCCCTTCCTCTTCTCCAACCAATATCACCTCAACCCCAAGCTGCTCCAGTCGTCTTATTATCTGAGTCTCTATCCTCTTCTTAGAGGCAAATACAATGGTATTGGCCATTGATAAGCCAAGCCTCTTGAGATTAAATACCTTTAATTCAGGTGAGAGCGCAAGGGTCGGGTCAAGTATTATCCGTTGGGGGTCTTTTGGCCCACCAGCTCCAGCTCCCCTCTCAAGCCTGCATGTAAGCGAGGGGTTATCAGCCTCAACTGTGCCTCTACCTATCAGTATGGCGCAGGAGATATCCCGGAGCCTGTGTCCATATTCTCTTGCCTTCTGGCCTGTAATCCACTTTGAGTCCCCTGTAGCTGTGGCAATCTTTCCATCAAGCGTAGAGGCAGCCTTTATCCTTATCCAAGGAAGCCCCGTAAATATATGCTTTACAAATGGGGCTATAAGCGCCCTTGCCCTGTATTCAAGGCAGGGAGCAATGACCTTAACCCCCTTCGAGCGCAAATAATCCGCCCCACCTCCTGCAACCTGTGGATTTGGGTCAAGCGTCCCTATGACAACCCGCCTTATGCCTGCCCTTATAATCGCCTCAGTGCATGGCGGGGTCCTGCCATAATGATTGCATGGTTCAAGGGTTACATATAAGGTTGCATCCTTTGAAAACTCTCCTGCATCATTAAGGGCATTGACCTCAGCATGAGGCCCGCCTGCAACCTTATGAAACCCCTTGCCCACAATAACCCCGTCCCTTACAACCACAGCGCCGACAGCAGGGTTGGGGGCGGTCCTTCCAAGCCCCTTTTGCCCGAGGCTCAATGCCTCTTTCATAAATCTCTTGTCATCTGGCGTAATAGTCATCTTGTCTGATTAAAAGGCTCCTTATATCGTAGTGGATCGATTCCTAAAGAGCATATCATTTTTATGGTAATGACTTTAACTCAATATTTCTATTTAAAAACGGATGAGTAGGGGCACGTTGCAACGTGCCCCTACCTGCTTATAAAGCATCTCAAATATGCTCCCATCCTATTTAAGCTTAAAGACTATCTTTCCGTTATAGGCTGTAAGGACAGGACGGCCTCGTAATTTCTTATTTAAAAAGGGCGTATTATGGCTTTTTGAAAAGAGGGTCTCCTTTGTCGGGATAAACTCCCTCTCTGGGTCAATAACAGTAAATTCCGCCATACTGCCTGCTTTTACAGGTTCTGGCTCAATGCCAATTACAGATGCAGGGCCTTTAGTAAAGAGGTGAATAAGCGATAATTCATCTAATATTCCCTGTCTTACAAGCTCAAGACCAAGGGGCACGGCTGTCTCAAACCCGATTATCCCGTTCATAGCCCTTTCAAATTCACACTCTTTTTCAAGTATGCTGTGTGGCGCATGGTCAGTTGCTATACAATCTATTATCCCGTCTTTAAGTCCTTCAATAATGGCCTCCCTGTCCTCTTCAGTCCTCAGTGGCGGGTTCATCTTCGAAAGGGTATTATATCCATCTACTGCATCTTCAGTGAGGCTGAAATAGTGAGGCGCTGTCTCACAGGTTACCCTTACTCCACGCTGTTTCGCCTCCATTATAAGCCTTACCGCCTCCTTTGTGCTCACATGGGCAATGTGGAGCCGTGCGCCTGTTAGCTCAGCAAGGCGGATATCCCTGTAAACTGCGATGTCTTCACAGGCAGACGGTATGCCTTTAAGGCCAAGGATGGTTGACATCCTGCCCTCATTCATCGCCCCCCCTTTTGACAGAGACATCTCTTCAGCATGAGAGATGATAAGACAGTCAAAGTTCCTTGAATATTCAAGGGCAAGCCTCATAATTGAGGCATCTCTTACTGGAAGGCCGTCATCAGAAAAGGCAATAGCGCCAGAGGCCAAAATGTCCCCAAATTCCGTAAGCTCCTCACCTTTTTGGCCCTTCGTGATACAGGCAATGGGCAGCGCCCTCGCCCTTTTATAGGATTCTCCCTTTTCTATAATAAACCTCGTTATAGAGGCGCAGTCATTGGGAGGCCTTGTATTGGGCATGGGGCATATAGTAGTAAAACCGCCAGCAACTGCGCTCATCGTCCCTGATGCAATATCTTCCTTATATTCCTCCCCCGGCTCTCTTAAATGGCAGTGTATGTCCATAAGCCCAGGGGTAAGCCACAGCCCCTTTCCATCAATGACATTATTAACTGCAGAAGGGGCATCAATATCCTTTCCTATCGCCTCTATCCTCCCATTTATTATGAGAAGAGAGGTAACTTCATCCCGTGATGAAAACGGGTCAATAAGCCTTATCGCTCTTATAAAAAGGTCAAGCATGTTTTCTCCCTATTGGCCTGCAAGGAGCATAGCAAGCACTGCCATCCTCACTGCAACCCCTGATGTAACCTGTTGAAATATAAGAGTTTGTTTTATGTTCATAAGCTCAGGTGAAAGCTCAACCCCCTTGTTTACTGGCCCGGGGTGCATTATAACGGCATCATCCTTTGTAAGAGAAAAGATCTCAGGTGAGAGGCCAAAAAACATTGCGTATTCTCTTAGGCTCGGAAAGAGCCTTGCGCCTCCCTGTCTTTCCCTTTGTATCCTCAGGCATATTATGCAGTCAGCGTCCTTTACCGCCTCTTTTACATCAAGGCACACCCTTGCGCCAAGGGCCTCAATATCTTTCGGCATCATAGTGGCAGGGCCTGATATTATGCACTCTGCGCCCATAAGCATTAGAGCCAGTATGTCTGAGCGAGCGACCCTACTGTGGAGTATATCGCCTATTATAGCAACCCTTAGCCCCCTTATGTTACCAAAATGCTCCTTTAATGTAAGGCAGTCAAGCAAGGCTTGCGTGGGGTGCTCATTTGTCCCATCTCCTGCATTTATCACAGGGCACTTTGTAACCCCTGCTATAAGGTGCGCCGCCCCTGATGCCCTGTGCCTTATGACAAAACAGTCTGCCTTCATTGCCTCAATATTTTTTACGGTATCAATAAGGTCTTCACCCTTTTCAAGGCTGCTCATAGACTTTGAGATAGATACAGTATCAGCGCTAAGCCTCTTGGCGGCAAGCTCAAAAGAAAGCTTTGTCCTTGTGCTTGGCTCAAAAAAGAGGTTTACAATGGTCTTGCCCCTTAATGCAGGCACCTTCTTTATCGGCCTTGACAAGACCTCCTTAAATGCCTCTGCCTGCGATAATAAGAACTCTATATCCTCTCTTTTCAACTGACGGATGCTCAAAAGGTGTTTCATCTGATACAATGCAAAAAAAAGCCTCCCAAAAAGGGAGGCTTATAAGCTGTTTTTATTAGTTTATTTCAGAGAGTTTTAATATCTTTTCATACTCCTCGTCAACCCTCTTCTGGATGTAGTCAATATTCTCCTCTGTGAGGTGTCTAAAGCGCCTCTGCCCCTTAAGATAGTCAGAGACAGGCTTTGGCTTTGTAATCTTCCTGCTTATTATATAGTTGCCCTCAATGACCTCATAGAGCGGAAACACCTTTGTCTCAACTGCAAGGCGGGCGTATTCTATTGATTTATCACCCCTTGAGCCCCAGCCTGTAGGACATGGAGAATAGATATGCACATAGGCAGGCCCTTTTACAAGCGCTGCCTTTTTGACCTTGTTCATAAGGTCAAGATAGTAGGCAGGGCTTGCAGTTGCCACATAGGGGATATTATGCGCCACCATTATCTGCGGTATATTCTTTTTCCATGTTACCTGACCTATGCTCTTTTTACCGGGGGGGCTTGTCGTGGTCATTGCGCCATAAGGGGTGCAGCCTGAGCGCTGAACGCCTGTGTTCATGTATGCCTCATTGTCAAGGCATACATACACCATATCATGCCCCCTCTCAAATGCGCCTGATATCCACTGAAGCCCAATGTCTCCTGTTGCCCCATCTCCCCCAACTGCAATAACATCAACGTGCTTTTTGGGGAGCTTGCCCTTTCTCTTTAATACCTTTAAGGCAGACTCAACGCCAGAGGCGACAGCAGCAGCATTCTCAAACGCCACATGTATCCACGGCACATTCCATGCGCTCTGCGGATAGGGAGAGGTGATTATCTCCATACACCCTGTGGCGCTGCATACTATTACATCCTTTCCAAGGGCCTTCATTACCATCCTGAGGGCAAGGACCTCGCCACAACCCTGACATCCCCTGTGCCCAGGAGAAAGCCCTTCTTCCTTCGGAAGTCTCTTTGCAGAAAAACCTTTGAATTTTTCAAATTCAGGTATCATTTTTCACGCACTCCAATCACTTCATAGAGTTCTTTAGGCCTCTTCTTTGAGTAGAATTCGGCCTTGTCAACAATCTCTTCAAAACGCTCAACTGTTACATCCCTGCCTCCAAGGCCAGCGATAAAGCCAAAGGTCTTGGGGGCGCCTGGGACCTTATAAAATACATTTCTCAACTCAGAAGCCACAGGACCGCTTGCTGCCCCTGGCGGGAGCGTCCTGTCAACTACAGCAAGCGCCTTTGCGCCCTTTGCCGCCTTTCTGAATTCAATAGAAGGGAATGGCCTCCACAGCCTTATCCTGAGGAGCCCGACCTTCTTTCCATCGTCTCTCATCTTATCCACTGCTGTCATAGCAGTCTCAGAAATGCTCCCCATTGTTACAAGCAATATCTCTGCATCCTCTGCCATATATTGCTCTATGGGGTTATAACGCCTTCCAAAAATCTCTTCAAATTCATCCCATGCCTTTATTATCCAGCGCTTAGCATTTTTTATCGCCTGATCATGCGCCATGCGCGACTCTGTATAGACCTCTGGTATCCCTACAGGGCCCATTGAGATCGGCCTCTTCGGGTCAAGCCTATATTTTGGCCTGAATGGCGGCAGATACCTGTCAACATCCTCCTGATCAGGCAGCTCTATTGGCTCAATGACGTGGCTCAATGTAAAGCCATCTATATTTACTATCATCGGAAGGGATACCTTCTTGTCTTCAGCCACCTTAAAGGCATGGATAGTAAGGTCAACCGCCTCCTGACCATTCTCAGCAAATGTCTGTATCCAACCGCAATCCCTCTGGCTCATGATGTCCTGATGGTCATTCCAGATGCTTATAGGCGCTGAAAGCGCCCTGTTCGCCACAGTCATCACTATTGGAAGTCTCATCCCAGAGGCCACATATAATACCTCGCTCATAAGCATAAGCCCCTGAGAGCTTGTTGCGGTATATGTCCTTGCCCCTGCCGCCACTGAGCCGCAACAGGTGCTCAGAGCAGCATGCTCAGACTCTACAGGGATAAACTCGGCATCCAACTCACCATCAGCCACTATCTCTGAAAGATGCTCCACAATGTGGGTCTGCGGCGTAATCGGATATGCCGCTATTATCTCCGCCTGGGCAAGTTTTACTGCCTCTGCAATTGCAATGGATACCTCTACACCAACGCGTTTAGCCATCTTAATCCTCCTCTTCAGGGACCATGGTTATAGCGTTCTTTGGGCATTCATTTGCGCAGATACCACAGCCCTTGCAATAGTCCAGATTGGCCACAAAATAGCCATCATCATCTTGCTCATAACACATTTCGGGGCAGAAGATATAGCACATTCCGCACTTAATGCACTTTTCATTGTCAGTAACAGGCCTTATAGAGCGCCAGTCGCCTGTGCGGAAGTGCCTTGTGCTCCCCGCCTCTAACACATGACAACCATGCGTAATGGTTTTCCAGCCTATTATGGCGTCTTGAACAACAGCCATGATCTTTGTCTCCTTCTCAATCTCCAATTATTTATTAAATAACAACCGTTTCATCAATTGCCCTTTTCATAGCGGCCTTGTTCTTGTCTGCAAGGCGGCCAAAACGCTTTTCAAGCGCCGCCTCAAGGTGCTCAACATCAACAATATTTGTCGCCTTTAAGAGAGCGCCAAGCATTGTGGTGTTGGTAATAGGAAGCCCCAATACCTCCATTGCAATCTTGTTTGCATCCACTACGGCAACACGCCCTTTGAGGCCAAATTTTTCCCTTAACTCACCCTCGCTCAAGGGAGAGTTTAAGATGGTTATGCCGTCATCTTTCATGCCTGCCTGCACATTTACAATGGAGGGAAGCGCTGCGTCAAGCACCAACACTATGTCAGGGTGATATACCTTCTCCCTCGTCCTTATCTGCCTGTCGCTCACCCTTATAAAGGCAGCGACAGGGGCGCCCCTTCTCTCAGGGCCAAAGCTGGGAAAGGCCTGAGCATATTTCCCCTCGTTAATGGCAGCGATTGCGACAAGCTCTGCAGAGGTCACGCCGCCCTGACCACCTCGTCCATGTAATCTTACCTCTTTCATTTATGCTCCCCCAAAATAAGGAATTTCACATTGCTATTCATCTAATAGTCAAATTATAAGTTGTCAAGATATTGCAGCGCAAAAATTAAAAAGATTTTTTTGGGACTCATCTTGTCAAATAGGTGAAAGGGGTTGACAGGAATGGTATAATAGGTTGAATTGAGGCTGACCCCAATGTTAAGACAAAAAAGAGATTTTTTAAGGCGGTTCATTAATATGCTCATTATTGCACTATTTAAGATAAACTTCCGCAGGGGTTTTATACCCAAGAGCTTCGTGAAGACTCTCCTTACTGGGGCCACATATATTATAGCGATTATCCCGCTTGACATTTTAAGATAGTAAAGTTTATAGTCATGCTGTATAAATTAATGATAATAATTACAGGGAACATTGATTATTGTTCTGTTTTTTTCAAATAAATTTTAATGGAAGGGAGAATAGTCATGGATTGCACCAGGATTAGAAACATTGCCATTGTATCTCAAAACGGGAGCGGCAAGACAACCCTTGCAGAGGCCATGCTCTTTACAGCCAAGGCCACAAAGAGGCTGGGTCGGGTTGATGACAAGACGTCATGTCTTGATTTTGAGCCGGAGGAGCAAAAGCGGGGCATCAGCATATCAACTGCCTTTCACAATTTGTCATGGCAAAAAAATCAAATATTTCTTATGGATACACCAGGGGAAGACAACTTTATCGCAGAGGCGATGATTGCCCTCAGGGTAGCTGACAGCGTGGTGTTTGTGGTGGATGCGGTTGACCCTGTAAAACCTCAGACATTAAAGGTTTGGTCTATGATACGAAAGGCAGGGCTTCCGGTAATATTTTTTATAAATAAACTTGATAAGGAGAGGGCTGATTTCAAAAAGGCCATAGATGCAATAAAAGATGTGATAGATATGCGTCTTGTGCCCCTGTCAATACCAATAGGAAAAGAGGCGTCTTTTGATGGGGTAGCTGACCTTGTAAAGATGAAGGCCTTTTCCTTTAAGGATGAAACCGGTGCCCCAACCCCTTGCGATATGCCTTCTGAGATTGAAGCAGAGGCAGAGGAGCTGAGGAACAACCTTATAGAATTTGCAGCAGAGTCCGATGATGAGCTTCTTGAAAAATTTTTTGAAGATGGTGAGTTATCTCAAGATGAGATATTAGCGGGCCTTAGGTCAGGCATAAGGCAGGTGCGTTTTGCGCCAGTTCTTGCTGGCTCTTCCTTTAAAAATATTGGAGCGTCTATACTCCTTGATTCCATTGTCGGTCTTATGCCGTCTCCTGCGGATAACAAAACAGTCAAGGGAAAGAGGCCGAATTCAGGCGAAGAAGTGGAGATGGAGGTATCTTCTGATGCGCCTTTTTCCAGCCTTGTATTCAAGACCATGATAGACCCTTATGCAGGAAGGCTTTCTATAATGAGGGTATTTTCCGGTACCCTTACCCCTGATGGAACCCTGTACAACGCCTCAAAGGATAATGAGGAAAGATATAGTCAGATATTTGTCCTTGAAGGAAAGGATCAAAAACAGATAAAGGAGGCCGTCCCCGGGATGATTGTAGCGATACAGAAGCTAAAAGAGGTATCCACAGGCGATACCCTCTCTACAAAGGATGAGCCTATCTTATATGATTTTGCTGACCTGCCTACCCCTGTACTGACCTATGCCTTAAAACCAAAGACAAGGGGAGATGAAGAAAAGATAACTCAGGCGCTTTCCCGCCTTAAAGAGGAGGATACAACCCTTGTGGTTACGCGTGATGCCCAGACAAGCGAGCTGCTCCTCTCAGGGAACGGACAGGTGCATATTGATGCTACAGTCTCCAAGATGAAGGATAAGTTTGGCGTAAATGTTGACCTCTCTCTTCCCAAGATACCTTATAGAGAGACCATCAAGGCAGTAAAAAAGGCGGTTATATACAGGCACAAAAAACAGACAGGCGGCGCAGGCCAGTTTGCTGAGGTGCATTTTGACATATCTCCTCTCAAGAGGGGAGAAGGGTTTGAGTTTGAGGAGGCGCTTGTCGGGATGAATGTGCCGAGAAACTTTGTTCCTGCAGTGGAAAAGGGCATTCAAGAGGCAATGGCATCCGGCCCGCTTGCAGGTTTTCCTGTGGTGGATGTAAAGGTGAGGTTTTATGATGGAAAGAGCCATGAGGTTGATTCTTCAGAAATGGCCTTTAAGATTGCGGCGATACAGTGCTTTAAAAAGGGTATGCTTGAGGCAAAGCCTACGCTCCTTGAGCCAATATATAAGCTGACCATATTTGTTCCTGATGACAATGTAGGCGATGTCATAGGGGATCTCAACTCAAGGCGCGGAAAGGTCATGGGTATGGAGCCATCCGGCGGGGGTATGCAGGTGGTTCAGGCGCTTGTTCCCCTTGCTGAGATACAGAAATATGTCTTGGACCTCAACGCAATGACGCAGGGAAGAGGCACCTTTCAGATGGAATTTTCTCACTATGACGAGGCCCCGCCCAATATTGCGGACAAGGTTATAAAAGAGGTAAAAAGCGATGAGGATTGATGATAAGAAACAAGTAGGTTAAAGGCAAAATACAAAACAAGATAAGTTTTGTCATATAAAGAAAATGCAAAGAACCGGACAAGGCCGGGATATTAGGCGCTGACTGTTGGCTATGGTAAAGGTTGCCATCATTACCCTTAGCGATTCTGCCTCAAGGGGAGAGAGAGTTGATGAGAGTGGTGAGGAGATAAGGAGGCTTATCTCTTCTCAAGACATATTTGAAGTTACTTACCGGAATGTCCTTCCTGACGAGGTTGACATAATATCAAATGCCCTGATAGAGGCGTGTGAAAAAGGCGCATCCCTTGTAATTACTACTGGGGGTACAGGTATTCACCCGCGGGATGTTACCCCTGAGGCCACAATGAGGGTTATAGAAAGAGAGGTTCCAGGGATAAGCGAGCTTATTAGGTTAAAAGGGCTTGAAAAGACCCCTATGGCAGCTCTTTCAAGGGGGGTATGCGGATTAAGGGGAAATACCTTGATAATAAATCTCCCTGGCAGCAAAAAGGCAGTGAGGGAGTCAATGGAGGCTGTTCTCCCCATATTAAAACATGCGATTCAGAAGGCAGGCGGTGATGAAAGGCCGTGCAGCGGATAATCCATAAGCAGGAGGAGGTTCTTATAAGGAGAGATGAAAATAGGCATTGTTGGTCTATCAGGCTCGGGGAAGAGCGCTATTTTTAATTGCCTGACTGGTGTTGCGTCTTCATTTTCTCAGGCAGGTTATGGAGGAGGGGCAGGCGGAGCTGGTAAGGATGCGAATCTCAGGCTTGTCCCTGTGCCGGATGTAAGGCTCACTAAATTGAGCGAAATGTATAAGCCTAAAAAAACGACCCCTGCACAGGTGCAATATGTGGATGTTGCAGGGAGTCTAAAGACAAAAGAGAGGGACTTAAAGGGATTAGATGAAATTTTAAGACATTTAAGGCCAGTAGATGCCCTTATTCATGTTGTAAGGTGTTTTTCATGGGCAGGGACAGAGCCACATCCAGTAGATGATTACAATAAGTTTGAAGAGGAGATGATATTCTCCGATCTCATTATTGTTGAAAGGAGGCTTGAGCGCCTGAGCGCTGACAAAAAAAGGGGGAAAAAGATAGATGAGGAGGAGTTAGGGCTTATTCAAAGGGCGCGGGATATACTTGATGATGGACGGCCATTAAGGGAAGAGCAAGATATTTGCCTTAATCCAAGGCTGAAGGGCTATGCCTTTTTATCTTCAAAGCCTGTTATAGTCTGCCTTAATATTGATGATGAGAACGAGGATATTCAGTTTGACATTTCAAAGGGCAATTCACGCGGCAATTCCGCATTATCATCAGCGACAAACACGCCAATAATTATTAAAATAAAGGGCGCAGTTGAACAGGAGATTCTTGAGCTTTCTCAGGAAGAGCAAGAAGATTTTCGCAGGGAGATGGGCATAGAAGAGCCATCAATGTACAGGCTTATAAGGGAGTCTTATAAGGCGCTCAACCTCATCAGCTTTTTTACAGTAGGAGACGACGAGGTAAGGGCATGGACAATCAGGCAGGGGACAGGCGCTTTAAGGGCAGCGGGGGTAATACACTCTGATATTGAAAGGGGATTTATAAGGGCGGAGGTAGTTCACTATGATGACCTTATTGAGCTTGGCTCTTATGCTGCATGTCAAAAGGCGGGCAAGGTAAGGCTTGAAGGCAAGGAATATATTGTAAAAGACGGCGATATTATCCATTTCAGGTTTAATATATAATATCCATAACTATTCGTAACTATCCAATTTTAAATACAGATGAAGGCCATATTAAAGGGGATAAGAAGGAATAATCTTTTTATTGAACATTTTGAACTCCCTTTAAATAAGACTGTATTTCTTATTGGCCCGCCAGGGTCAGGCAAGTCAACGCTTTCAAGAGATATCCTGTTTAATGAGGGAAAGAGGCTCTATCTTGAAGGTATCGGCATGTCTGAGACAATAAACTTGAACGAAAGACAGGTAGAGTATGTTAGCTCTCTGCCTCCAACTATATATTTTGATCAGATTCCTGAAAAGATAGGATACCGTAAAACTGTTGGCTCATATTCTGGCATAGAAAGGTTATTTTATAGCATATTTTCCCTTGATGCCGTATTTTCATGCCCTGAATGCCATATTCCCATAAAAGTCATAAACAGAGACGCTATTAAGAAAGAGATACTGGCTATAGGAGCTGGGTCAAGGCTGGTAATTATGACCCCTCTTCCTGAAAATATCAGGGCTCTTGACCCGCAAAAGATTGTCTTATGGTGTATGGAAATGGGATTTGTGCGATTTGAGCGGAGGGGAGAACTTTTTTTGTTTGAAGATGTATTAAATGACTCTATCCCAATAGAGAATATTTCACCATCTATTTCAATAGTAATAGACAGGGTTATAACAGGGGGTAATATAGAGAAAAGGATTGAGGATGCCATAAGGCTTATTGAGACAATTGGCTCTCAGGTTGTAAGGTGTCTTGTCTTGTATAAAAATGGAGGCAAGACAGGATATGAACAGCTTGATTTTTCTCTTGATATGATATGCCCTATATGCCTTAAGGACTATATCGGCCTTTCTGTTGACCCATTATCCCCTCTTTTTTGCCTGTATGATAAATGGACCTATAATATGCTCTCTTCAATCCCCATATACAGGCTTAAAGATGAGCTTAAATCCATTGCCCTGTCAACATCATCTCCACATGTAAGGGCAATTGTCGCTATAATATCTGAGAAGGTAAGGGCGCTTATGGATATAGGGTTATCGTCCCTATGCCTTAACAGGCAGATACAGCGCATCTCAAGGGGTGAGTGGCAGAGGCTGAGGCTTGCCACGCAGATACAGGGCGGGCTTAACAATACGCTGGTCATACTGGACGAGCCTGCAATTGGGTTGCATCAGGAGGATTATATATATCTTAAGGGGCTGATTAAGGCATTGAGAAAGAGACAAAATACCGTGCTTGTAGTAGAGCATGACTATTATAGCCTGATTGAGATGGCAGACTGGGTAATAGCGCTTGGGCCCGGCAGCGGAAAAGAAGGTGGAAGGCTTGTTTTTTCAGGAAATATAAAGGAATTTTGGGGGAAAATTAAGGAAATAATGCCAGAAGAGTTTAATATTATCAATAAATTTAAAAAATTCAGCCATAAACTTATTAAAAGTGATGACAAAAATAATAATAAAGGCGATGTCAGTATTAGAAGGTATAATATTGTTGATGTTGATATTGATATGGATATAGAGGTAATTAAGGTAGGAGGGAAGGGCAGTTGGGACAAGGCAGCCCTTAAAATGCCTTTTCATAATATGTCTCTTATCACAGGCCGCTCAGGGAGCGGTAAGACAATGTTTTTACAGGGTGTAATAGAGCCCTTTTTGCGTTCAAGGGGAATGAAGGTCATATCACTTGACCCATCAGCAGTAAGAGGCTCTAAATATTCCATTATTGCCACTTACCTTGGTATATTTACTGATATAAGAAAGCTGTTTGCGCTTACAAAGGATGCCCGCATAAGGGGCATAGAGGCGGCTCACTTTTCCCTTACAAAAGACGCCGGAAGGTGCCCTGAGTGTAAGGGCGTTGGCTCTAAGTTTATAGAGATGAAATACATATCTCCAATAGAGACGCTTTGCCCATTATGTAAGGGCAAAAGGTATAAAAGGGAGGTATTGGCCTGTTTTTATAAGGGTAAAAACATAGCTGACGTATTAGATATGACTATAGAGGAGGCAATGAGGTTTTTTAGCAGGATAAAGGGGATTAGACAGGCAATAAGTGGGCTCAAAGAGGTTGGTTTGGAATATTTAAGGCTTGGACAATTTGTAAGCGCTCTCTCAGGCGGTGAGAGGATAGGGATTAAGATCAGCAGCCTCCTATCAAAGGCATTTTTAAGTGATGTTTCTCTCTCTAATACCGCTATTCTCATGGATGAACCCAGCGCAGGGCTTCATTATAAAAATATATCCATCCTGTGCAATAACATGTTAAGCCTCACGGCTAAAGGGGCAACTGTAATAATTATTGATAAAAATCCAATCCTCCTGTCTCATGCCAGAAAACTGTTTGTTTTTACTGAATAACATACTTTCCATATAAAACAGTATCAATTTGAGAGTATGCCATTTAAAAAGAAGGCGCTTATCTGTTGGGCAGCCGTATTTACGCCATATTTCTTCTTGCTTGAAAGCACCCAAAACCTGCTCATCTCATCTAATGCCCCAAAGAATGCCCTTTTAAAGACACCTGGCATTACATCCTTTCTGAATATTCCTTCAGCCTGTCCCTGTTTTACAATTTGAGATATTATATTTAAATATTCCGCAAATTTTTTATTTCTGTATTCCTTTACAAACTTGCTGCTCTGCCTTAACTCCACTTGAATTACCTCAGCCAGTTCCTTATTCTCCTCAACAAGGCTAAGGTGTATTTGGGCGAATCTAATCAGCTTTTCCTTTGGATCATCAAGTTTTGCCATCTCACGCTTTACTTTTAATATGATTCTGCCAATTTCCTCCTCAAAAATAGTAATTAATATATCATACTTGTTATTAAAATATAAATATATTGTGCCATCAGCAACTGATGCCTCTTTAGCTATCTCCGCTATTTTGGAATTATAAAATCCATTTCTTGCAAATACCTTTATTGCAGCATGCACTATCTTTTCATGCTTGTCAGCAATCTTCATCACGCCAAACCCTTTTTATAACATAATAGGAAAAAATTATACGCGAAATTACTGAATGTATATTCATTCATTTGGCGTTTTGTCAAGGGCATTTTTGTATCTATAGGTTATATAAGTCTTATTAGGAAATTAAGTGAGGTTGACCCCAATGTTGCCTCCTTCTAAAGTGATCATTCAAGCTATCATTAAAACTATTGGATCGATTTCTAAACAGTATTTCTATCGACCGGAACTAAAATTTTCAGCAGGTAGGGGCACGTTGCAACGTGCCCCTACTCATCCGTTTTTAAATAGAAATATTGAGTTAAATGCCTATTCCGATGAAAGTGGCCGGCGATTCCGATTTAAACCGGCCACTTTTTTTCTTGTATCAGCACAGCTCATCCAATTTTTACATGGTGGCCATTTTGAGTCAAGTTTTT
>JALWQB010000075.1 GCA_026994795.1 Deltaproteobacteria bacterium | reverse complement strand
GGCACTCCTCTGACGGATTGTCCATATCTATGTCATGGCACTCACTGCATGTATCCATTGAAGGGTTATCCATGCCCCCTTCATCATTTGCCTTATGGCACTGGTCGCAGGCCACTTCATTCTCCTCCACATGGAGATTGTGGCTAAACCTCAAGTCGCCTTCCTTCTTACAACCTGAGAGGCCAGTTGCCATTACCCCCAACACAAACAATAAACTTATTGAATATACTATGTTTTTCATGGTCTCCACCTCTCTACCAAGTAAAATTGATTGTTGCGGTAAGGGCATTTATATCTGAAATCCCATACTCTGCCCTGTAGTAGTCATCTCTTTCGTATTCATACTTAATTTCCGCCCAACGCTCTTCTCCTATCCTATACCTTAAGAGCCCGTAATACTGCTGGGCCGCCTCACCCTCTATAAGGCTGTTTACATCCTCAGTCTTATAGAAAAATCCTCCGCCAACCACTATCTTCTCATTAATCTCCTGAGACAGGTCGCCATATACAGAGGTTGATTCGCCTTCATAAATGTAATCCCTGTCTTCATACCACTTACTATAACCAAGGGTCAGCTTCGTGCCCTTAAAGAACCGCCAACTTTCCATAGTAAGCCCAAGCGTCCACCTGTAAAAATCCGTATTATAGATGTCTTCCTCACGCTCATGTCCAAGCTGTCTTGTTGTAAAGCGGGCAAAGACCATAAGGCCCTCTTCACGCGGTATGGGCTGAGAAAGGGAAAGGGTATAGTCTATGTAAGATATCTCTCGAGACATATAGAGCCTCTTTATATCCTTGGCGAGATTTTCCTCTACATTGTAGGTATAATCATATATAAAGTCGTCTTCCCTCTCCACCTTAAAGCGCTTATAGACATTTATGCCGACTGTTGTCTCCGTAACGGGGCAGGTTCCAACCAGATCAACATCCCAATCCCTGCTGTTCTCATCTATAAACGCCCACCTTGCCCTTATCTTCACCTCTTCATCCAATCGCCAGTAAAGAGAGGCCTCAGACGATACCTTTTGATAAAAAACACTTCCTAACTCTATCTTCATATCAGCGCCAACGCGGGGGATATAACTCAAACTCAGGCCGCCGACGCCGTCTTGCGCAAGGTCTGAATAGAGCTGGACAATCGCTCCGCCAAACGCCTCAACCTGAAGACCGTCAATCCCTACATCCTCGGAAGACACAAGCAGGCCATCAAAATGAACGGTCTCTGAGCTATAGGCATATTGACGGCCAAGCCTTACGTCAAACCTATTTAACAGCCCCTTTTTTTCAAAATAGGCATAGAAGGCATCAAAACGCTGCCTGTCGTCACTTGAAACATCTACATAATCTTGGAAATAAGAACCAAATACTGTCCCATCCAGGTCTTTCTGGTATTTACCCAGAAAGGAAAAGTTTACGCCGCTTGCAGAATGACTTGCCTCAACCCCTAAGACCTCAACAATATCCTGATCATTAGAATCATCGCTCAAAAGCTCATTTGGGCCATCTCCCCACTGGAGCTTATACTGGGTATTGCTGCGAACATCCACGGAACCCCATTCAAATTCATGGGCCCATGAACACTGAGAATGCAAGAACACCCCTAACGCAATTATTAGAGGCAACCCCCAAAAATGACAGACCTTAAACCTCTTTCTAAGTTTCATGGCTCCCTACCCTCTTTAATTATTTTTTATAA
>JALWQB010000074.1 GCA_026994795.1 Deltaproteobacteria bacterium | reverse complement strand
TCTTCCTCTTCTGGCAACCCCAACATGAAATATAGCTTCAAATTTTTTATGCCATGAGAAAGCAGGGTATGCACTGCCCTCAATATATCATCATCATTAAGCCTCTTATTTATCCTCTTTCTCAACTGTTCACTTCCAGCCTCTATGCCGATTGTTGCAACTTTTATTCCAGATTTACTTAAAAGATAGGCAAACTCAGGGCTAATGCGGTCTGCCCTGAGAGACGAAAAAGATACCCTCTTTTTTGAAAAAAGCGCTATCTCTATAATTTCGTTAAGCGTATTGTCATCAGATGCCTCAAGGCCAACAAGACCAATTGAGTCTGTCCCATAAGATGCGCTGCTATCAATAATGGCCTCTTTTATATGGTCTAATGGCCATCTTCTTGGCGGACGATACGAAAAACCTGCCGCACAAAACCTGCACCCATGACCACAACCCCTTGCTACCTCAATAAGCATCATGTTACCAAAGATGGTATCTGGCGTGGTAATAACGCTTTTGGCCACCATCTCCCCGCCCTTCCACCTTGCAGGGACTACTGGGAAATGGATGTCTTTTTTATGAGACCACTCTGAGACGCATAATGGATGGGAATGGCTATAAGAGGGCATATAAAGACACGGGACATAAAATGACCTTGAATAATAGGAAAATTCCCTTAATCTATCAAGCCTCTCTATTGAGTTGTCCATAAGGACAGGAAGGGCGCTTATAAAGGAATCAACAACGGGCTCAAACTCGCCCACTATCACGGCATCCATAAATGGGGCTACTGGCTCAGGATTTATGGATAGGGCAATGCCCCCGCCTATCACCACTGGCTCTGTCTTTTCCCTGTCCTCTGTCCTTATGCGTATATTAAAATGGTGAAGCATGGGCGGGAGCTTCAGGAAGTCAAGCTCAAAACTTACTGAGAACATTATAATATCAAATTCATCAATACGCCTTCCTGATTCAATGGATAGCGTTGGGGAAAGTCTATGACTGTCCCACACTATACGCTCACAAAGGACTGAATCAAATGAATTGAGAAGGGCATAGACTGTCTGAAATCCTAAATTTGCCATTGCTACCCTATACTCATTCGGGAAGACAAGGGCAATCCGCGCTCTTCCTGACCAACGCTTCCGTATTGCCCCCTTCTCAATGGTCTTTTTATTGGCCTTATGCCCTTCTTCCACCCTCCTCTCTCTCACTATTATTGGTTGATTGTATTGTTTATATTATGTATTTTCTGTATAATCTTAAATATCCTCAGCCTCTTGCTCCATCTTTGCAAGGTCCTCAAACTTTATATCAATGCCAAGCACGCCTATAATCTCGTCATCTTCATTCCTTATAGGGCCAGAGACAGTGATGCATAACGCCCCTGTTATCCTTGAGGTATATACATCTGAGACATGCACTTTGCCATCCTTTAAAGGCGCTATAAACCACGGCCTGTTTGAAAAATCATCATCAAGCTTAAAGGTAGCGTATTTTGCCTTGTCTTCAATATGAGTGATATTGCGTGTAATCTTTTTCCCCTCAATATCAGTAACATACAAAAATTGAATGAATGGATCGTCTTCAAGAAATTCCTTTAGCACAGGCTCTATGCGCTCAGGGTCCATTGACCTTATATCAGGATGCTCTACCAGCTCTTCCACAATGTGGAATGCAAGCTCCTTTGCCTTCTTTTTGAACTTGTCAAACTCAGATG
>JALWQB010000073.1 GCA_026994795.1 Deltaproteobacteria bacterium | reverse complement strand
GACCTTATATCACAGCTAAAATAATAAAGAATAATACTAGGGGATAGTGCATAGCCTTTTTGTCCTTTCCCCTTTTATTTTTCTTAGCCCCTTTTTTCTTCTGCACTATTTATTTCATAGATGCCTTAAATATGTTCCATGCCTTTAATATCCTCAATGCCTCTTCTATCTGATTATCAGCCATAAGCCTCTTTATCTCGTCATCTTTTGCCGAATTGTCATTGCCCTCGCCATTATCATTATCAGTTTTAGGAGACTTATCAGTATCCTTAGAAGGCTTTATGCCTTTATCTTTGCCGTTATCGTCATATAATTTCTTAGTTTTTTTATCTTTATCGCCGCCTTTCTTTTCAACATCCATCTTTTCAAGCTCTTCTATGTTTGGAAGATGGCCTTCAAGGTCCTTTTCCTTTACAAAGTGTTCTGAATTATCTTTTTCCTTTTTTGCCTTATCCATCTGGACAAAGGGGACAACAATATCAGGCTCTATGCCCTTTGCCTGAATTGAGCGCCCATTAGGGGTATAATATAGCGCTGTAGTAAGCCTTACCGCTGCCCCATCTTCAAGCGGGATAACTGTCTGAACAGATCCCTTTCCAAATGTCTGCTCACCAATAATAATTGCCCTTTTGTGGTCCTGTAATGCCCCTGCAACTATTTCTGATGCGCTTGCGCTGCCTTGATTTACCACCACTACTATTGGATAAGAATGTGCGCCATTATCAGAATGCGCCTCAAACTTCATCTCCTGCCCCTTTATCCTGCCCTTTGTATATACTATAAGGCCGCGGTCAATAAATTCATCAGCCACCTTTACTGCCTGATCAAGAAGCCCTCCAGGGTTATTTCTAAGGTCAATTATAAGCCCTAATAGGCCAGCAGATTCTTTTTCAAGCTCCTTAAGGGCATTTTGCAATTCCCCTATGGTCTTCTTTTGAAAATTCCTTATCCTTATATAACCATATTTACCCTCTAATAAATGGCTTTTTACGCTGATTATTGGAATAATATCCCTTATTATTGAAAAATCTTTTAATTTTCTCCATCCTTCTCTAAAAATAGTAAGGGTTACCTTTGTCCCCTTTTTTCCTCTTATGAGCTTTACCGCATCCATCAGGCTCATGTCTTTTGTGCTCTTTCCATCAATTTTTACTATCTTATCGCCAGACTTAAGGCCAGACTTATATGCAGGCGTACCTTCAATTGGAGAGACTACAGTGAGCATTCCATCCTTTATAGATATAACTATGCCGACCCCTGAAAAGCTCCCCTTTGTCTCTATCTGAAGTTCTTTATATGCCTCTGGCTTCATAAATGAAGAGTGAGGGTCAAGGGACTTGAGCATCCCATCTATCGCCCCATATATGAGGTCATGGATTGATACCTCTTTTACATAATTATCCTTTACTATCTCAAGCACGCTTGCGAACATCTTGAGCTGTTTAAATATGCTTTCCTCTTGTTTAGAAGAGGATAAGGCATTTATCTGATGAGCGCCTATCAGGAAAAATATTACGATTGCGGATATCCATAATACTGCCTTCTTGAAGTTGGTGTGAGATTGCATATCATCTTTCATAATTTAAAATGTACCTCCATTTATTTCTCTCAGGGCATTTTTATTACTATAAAACTATAATCACATTTTTCCAATAGATAAATCAGTTGTTAATATGCATGCTACATGACAATTTTTATTTAATACAATCTTGGT
>JALWQB010000072.1 GCA_026994795.1 Deltaproteobacteria bacterium | reverse complement strand
TTGGACTGAATTTCTGGACTTTGATTTTTGGACGAGTTTTTGGACTATTTTAGGGGCATTTTAGGGGGGTTTTGAGGGCATTTTTCAGATGTCCAAAAAACATATGTTTTTTGGACTGTGAAACATATAATTTCAGGATTGCGTTATAGTCTTTTGGCTATAGAAAATAGACAAATAGGCTTATTAATATATTAAAAAATGAAAAAGTGTTCTTTTTTATCAAGGCATATTATTTAGCAACGGTTTCTTTTTCAGGCAGTAATTTAATGGTCTTAGTATTTCTGATTCCCATGGGATAGTAGTGTTAAAATATAGCCTTTTAAAAAATGCTTTAATTTTATGAGGTAGATTTCGTGTATCTATAACCTGTATATCCCAGGGGTTAAAGCCTGGCGTATTTTCTGGATTAAAAAGAAACCTTCTAAATCTGCATTCAGGCCCAATGCTTGGCGCAAGGTCAAGATACACGGTTACAGGGTTTAAAAATCGCTCTCGTAAAGCTTTTTCAAGCAATTCAGGCTCATTAAGTGGAGACCGGGGGAAGCAGGAGACTATGAGGATAACAGTATCAAATGTCTTCAAATAAAAAAAATCATTCCCGTCCCTGTAAGAAATAGTCTCCATGCCTGCATTTATTATCTCATCCAACATCTCTTGGTCTTTTGAATCAAGCACAACTTTTACAGGAAATAGGCTTTGAAAAACCTCGTTGTATTGTATCTTATCCTCAAGATCATTATGAATTATAGCCTCTTTTAAGGCTCTACTGAGAAGCGACACCAACGCCTTTTCTTCATGGCCAATGTCATGTATAGCGAATTTAAGGATACTTTTCACTATATCAATATAGACTGCGCTTACTATCTTTTGTTCTTCATAAAACCATGCATATTCATCATGCTGTGTCATATTAACCATCCTCTGTTAAAAGCGGATTTTGCAAAATATCAGGTAGAAATGTCCTCAATACCCCTGACGATAAAATAAAATCAGGATTTGCATACAGTTTTTTCAGAAGTGCCTTTACTTCATCCGGCATATCATTTGGAGAGATAACCTTCATCTTCCAAGGGTCAAATGCCCAAGGCTTTTGGGGCGAATATCTGAACTTTCTAAACCTGTTTAAAAGGCCAATAGCTGGGGCAAGGTCAAGATAGACAGTGCCTGCCTTTGAAAGCCTCTTTTTAAGTACATCATTAAGCGTCTTAACTTCATCCAAAGGAGTGCGCGGATAGCCTGAGACTATAAGAGCTCCTGAATCTAATTTCTTAAAATAGAAACAATGCTGAGGACTGGAAGGATAAAAAAACATCTCCATCCCTATATCCGCAAGCAGAGTGCTAATATTATAATATCCTGCCATAGGAAGCCTTTTTATAATATTCTTAACATCAATTTTCCCTTCTAACCCCGCCTCTTTAATTGCGTCTTCAAGGGCAGAGGCAATAATGTCAGCCACAAGAGATTCCCGCGTGATGGTAAGTTCCTTGAGGGCAGGGATAAAAATGTTTTTCAATGTTTCCTTATAAATGAGACTGTAATTTTCCGCCTGATTATCCATATCTCTCAATCCTCTTATTTAATAGGCTTAATCCAAAATACTCTCAACACCTGCTAACCCACCACCCGCGCTCCATAAGCTCCCTTACCCCTTTCTCATCAAGGGCAAGCGTCATATCAATCCCATCAGGCCCTACTACCCGATAGGTGCGAT
>JALWQB010000071.1 GCA_026994795.1 Deltaproteobacteria bacterium | reverse complement strand
AAGTTATAAATAGATAAGGTATTGCTAAATATTCACATAAGAGGTGTCTATGCGAGATGATTACGATAGCCCATGGAAAGATGTGATAGATAGTTTTTTCAGGAGGATGATGGAGTTTTTATTTCCTCATGTAGCAGAGGGCATAGATTGGTCTTATGGTTATGAGAGCCTTGATAAGGAGTTTCAAAAGATTATTCTTGATGCAAAGGTTGGCAGAAGGCATGTTGATAAGCTTATGAAGGTGAGGCTTCTTAGTGGAGATTATGCAATTATTTTGATCCATGTAGAGGTTCAGGTGCAAAGGGATAAGGAATTTCCCGAGAGGATGTTTATATAGCAATAAGGGCAAAGGGGCTTGATGAATTTATGGAGCATTTGAAGACAAGTCAGTGTGTTAATGTCTGAATGGTATAGAGGAGGTAGGGGCTGTAGAGGTTGTAAAGGCGCTAAGGGCTATAAAAGGCTATAGAAGTTATATATGAGAGGGGAGGTAATGGCAAAAAGTAAAATTAGGACATATGAAAGGAAAAGAAGACCATGAAACGGCTACCTATTGGCATACAGACATTTTCAGAGCTGGTTGCCCCTGAAGAAAATTATGTTTATGTGGACAAGACCAGAGATATCCTGCATCTTGTCCTTTCAGGCAAATATTTCTTTTTGAGCCGTCCAAGGCGTTTTGGAAAGAGTGTGCTTATCTCCACCCTTTATGAGCTTTTTCGCGGCAACAGGGAGCTTTTTAAGGGGCTTTACATAGAGGATAAGTGGGATTGGGAGAAGAGTTATCCTGTAATAAAGATAAGCCTTGGAAGCGGTGAATTTAGCAGTGAAAGGAGAATTGATAGGACACTTTATGACATCCTCAAGGACAATGCCGAGAGGCTTGATGTGGATTGTGAACAGATATTAGAGATGCCTAATTCCTGTTTTCGGCAGCTGATAAGAGGGTCATATAAGAAGTTTGGCCAGAAGGTAGTAGTCCTCATAGATGAATATGATAAGCCCATACTGGACTTTATCGCAGACAAGGAGCGTGCAAAGTTCAATCGGGATAAACTCAGGTCATTCTACAGTCTTGTTAAGGACCTTGATGAATATATCCGTTTTGTTTTTCTTACCGGGGTCTCTAAGTTCTCAAAGCTCAGTCTTTTTAGTGAGCTCAACAATTTTAATGACATCACAATAGACCCTTCCTTTGCCACTCTTTGCGGTTACACGCATGAGGAGGTGCTGGACGCCTTTAAGGAACACCTTGATGGCGTTGATTTGGATAAACTCAAGGAGTGGTATAATGGTTACAACTATTTTGGAGAGCCTGTCTATAATCCCTTTGACGTTCTGCTATTTCTTGCCAAGAATAAGGAGTATCGTCCTTATTGGTGGGGGACAGGAAACCCTAATTTTCTCATAGAGCTTCTCAAGAGCCAGCCCAGATATCTTCCTGACCTTGAAAACTGCATAGTAGATGACCTTGCGCTTAATGCCTTTGATGTTGCTCACATAGACATTGCCACCCTTCTTTGGCAGACGGGATATCTTACCTTCAGGGGAAAATATGAAGGCATTGACGGCATGGAGTATCGCCTTGGCATTCCCAATAAAGAGATTCAGATTTCTCTCAATAAGTTATTTCTCCACTATTTAACAGGCCTGGATAGAGAACTGCGAGGCAGCAGAAAGGAATTAGCCCGTGCCTTTTATAAAGGCGATATGGAAATTGTAAGAGATAGCCTCAATGCCCTTTTTGCCTCCATCCCATA
>JALWQB010000070.1 GCA_026994795.1 Deltaproteobacteria bacterium | reverse complement strand
CTTGCTTATTGACTTAATTAAATATTCATGTCCCTTTCTCCTTATAAATTGCGCTATCATGCCAATAAGAATATGTCTGTCATCTATAAGGTCATTTATAGCATCGCTTTTTTTAGAGGATTCGTTATTATTGCGATATGGCCTGAATTGGGTAGTATCCACTGCGCTTTTTATAATAGAGAGCTTATTTTCACTAATGCCGTATTTTATCATAAGGTCATAAATTGCCTGAGATATACACACCACATGGCCTGCATATTTATATTTTAGGAGCGAGACACTGTAGGGCTCAGGATTATCAACCCTTCTTGTGATAATATATGGGACATTGGAGGCAAGGGCGGCAAGAGGCGCCCATATATCTGCCCCCCTTCTGCTATGGATATGCAATAGCATTTTGTCATTATATTTATGGTCTTTTGCCTTGTTTCTTTTTATAAAATTAAACAGCCTTAAAAAAAGGCGGGCATCAGCTTCTCCCTTAAAGGGAAATACAATGGTATTAATATGATAAAGTTTAGCATATTTTAATATGGCGCTATCCTGAGGCAGAAAAAGTATATTTTTACAGTTAAAATCCTTTAAAGTACGCAATAGATATATGACTTGAAGCCCGCCTCCATAGAGGTTTTTCCCTGTTTCAATATGTATTAATAGTGGCATTTAAAGACCTTAAAAGGGGTTTATTTTGAATTCTTCCTTGCATGCCTTTTTAAGACCCTTTTCCTGTGCAAGTATCAAGATGGCCTTATCAATATCTTTTTTTATCTGTTTTTGAAGCTCTTTTGGCCCGGAAAATTTCCTCTCTTCCCTGATTCGCTCAATAAGATTTACCTTTATGTGTTTGCCGTATATATTCCTTTGAAAATTAAAGATATGCACTTCTGCACTCAGTCCTGTATCTCCAAAAGTGGGATTATAACCTATATTCATTACGCCGCCAAAGCACTCATCATCAATAATAACCTGAACGCAATAGACACCAACTTTTGGGCATAGATCTTCCTTTTCTATCAAGATATTGGCTGTAGGAAAGCCCACTACAGGACCGCCGCGTCTGTTTCCTACCCTTACAATCCCCCTTATCTGATAATATCGCCCTAAAAAACGCCTTACCTTTTTCATATTGCCGTCACTAACAAGCTCTCTTATTTTTGTACTGCTCACTATCTCTCCTTCAGCTTTAATAGGTCCTAGTACATGGCAATTATATCCATATATCTCTCCCATATCCCTTAAAAATTTTCTATCTCCCTCTCTGCCGCGTCCAAATGCGTAATCATATCCAATAATAAGCTCTTTTACGCCAATTGCCTTTACAAAGACCATTTCTAAAAATTCCTTTGCGGAAGTTGAGGCCAATTCCATATTAAATTCAAGGCATATTAAAAAATTTACCCCAGACCTCTTAATAAGTTCTAATTTATGGTCAAAGGTTGAAATGAGCTTTAAGCCTATATTGGGTCTTAAAATCTTTATGGGATGAGGTTCAAAAGTAACTGCAATGGCATGACCTCCATGCTTACCTGCAAGTTCTACTGCCTTTTTGAACAATGCCTGATGTCCTATATGGACCCCGTCAAAATTGCCGATTGTTACACATGGATACTTAAAAGGGATATCTATATCAGATAATGACCTGAACACCTTCATAAGAAAGAAAGTAATAGATTGAGTTGGCCTTGACAACTATCAGTTCTGATATTTACTTGATTTAGGTATCAGCTATATTTTTTTCTATACCATTTCTAAGCCCATCTCAAACGCCTTAATATTTGCATCTATAAATTTTGGTTTAACTCTTTCTTTTATGGTTTCTATCATGGAGTTACGGGATATTGGCAATATATTTGTTCCAAAGAGCACGCCAAGGAGAACTACGTTAACGGCCTTTTTTGTCCCTGACTTATCTGCAATACTATCAGCATCAATGGCTATTACCTTTCTGAATGTCTCTTTCATTTTGGATAAACAATAGTTAACATCAGGATATTGAGGCCCTCCAATATCTACAGTAAAAGGGATAATTGGATTTATATTAGTAATAATACAACAATTTTTATGACATTTTATAAGAGCGCGAATAGCTTCAAGAGGCTCAAAACTTACTAATACATCAGCCTCTCCATCTGAAATAATGGCGCTTTTTATACCGCCTATCATAACAGTTGACTCAACTACCCCTCCTCTTTGCGCCATTCCGTGAACCTCGCTCAATATTGCCTCTTTACCTTCTCTTATTGCTGCCTGTGCCAAAAGGGATGAGGCTGTAAGGGTCCCCTGCCCTCCTACCCCAGAAAATAATATTCTCATTGGCTTATCCATTTTATTCCTCCATTATTTTCCATTAGTTATTATATCTAAAGAGATTTTTATCCTTTTTACTTTCAGGAATTGAAAGTAGCATCTATACTTTCAGTATAAAATCTTAAATCCTGTACGGCAAAAAGGGGGTAAAGTAGAAACCAACTGTCGTTTATATGGTATCCAAAGGCTTTGAGCACGTCAATCTGATTTTTCGCAGGTTTTTAGGAATAAATACAGCAAAAATCCTTTTCAAAATTTCTTGGTGTGTTATACTTTTAGGCTATATCCTAAATCCTGCACGGCAAAAGGGGATAAAAATGAAAATTAAACGAATAAATAAGGGGTTAGGTGTTATAAAAATTGCCTGTAAAAATTATTTGTTGCAGGATTTAGCAATTAGGTTAAATGCTATAAAAGGCATAGAAGAGAGAGACAACTGGAGGGTATTATTATGAAAATAGTAATAATAGGCGCAGTGGCTGCTGGCCCAAAGGCTGCATGTAGGCTCAGAAGGCTTTTGCCTGATGCTCAAATAACCCTTATAGATCAGGACGACCTGATTTCTTATGGCGGTTGCGGCATACCATATTATGTTTCAGGTGATGTGCAAGACGATAAAGAGCTCAGGAGCACCAGTTTTCACATGGTAAGAGATGAATATTTTTTTAAGGAGGCAAAGGGATTAGAGGTCAAGACCCTGACCAGAGCGATTAAAATAGATAGAAAAGAGAAACGGGTTATTACAGAGCATGTAAATACAGGGGAGAAGGGAGAGCTTTCTTATGACAAGCTCGTTATTGCTACAGGGAGCAGGCCGAATATTCTGCCCATTAAGGGCGTTGACCTTGATGGGGTGTTTACGATAAGCAGTCTTCATAAGGCAATAGCGATAAAAGATAAGATTTCAAAGGGAGAGGTCTCAAAGGCAGTGGTCATAGGCGGTGGTGCAATTGGCCTTGAGATGGCGGAGTCGCTTACTGACCTCTGGGGTCTTGATACCACTGTAATAGAGTTTATGCCCCAAATCCTTCCCAATATAGTGCCTGCCTATATGGCGCGAATGCTGGAAATTCACATGAAGGACAACGGGGTCAAGATATTTACAGGTGAAGGTGCAAGCGAGATTGTTGGAGAAGGCGGCAGGGTAAATAAGGTGTTGACCCCAAAAAGGGAGCTTGAGGCAGACCTTGTGATAATGGCTGCAGGGGTGAGGCCGAGGGGTGAGCTTGCAAGGGATGCTGGCCTACAGTGTTCTCCTTATGGGGCAATATGCGTTAATCAGAGGATGCAGACATCTGACCCTGATATCTATGCAGCAGGGGACTGCGTAGAGACGCTTAACCTTGTAACAGGCAAAAGGGCATTTGCCCCGCTTGGCTCGCTTGCGAACAGACAGGGTCGGGTTGCTGCTGACAATATAGCAGGCATACCATCAAGATTTTTGGGGGTAGTTGGCTCTTTTGTGATGAAGGCGTTTGACGTTGCAATAGGCTCAACAGGGATAACAGCAGATATTGCAAGAAAAGAGGGGTTTAATGCAGTTGAGGCAGTGGCATCTCAGGCTGACAGGGCGCACTTTTTTCCCGGTCAGGCGATAATGTTTATGAATCTGGTTGTTGATAAAGATACAAAGAGGGTGCTCGGGCTTCAGGGCTTTGGAAAGATGGGAGATGGCGTGCTTGCAAGGATAAATTCCCTGTGCGGCCTTATTGGAAAGGGATTGTATGCAGATGAGGTGGGGACGCTTGAGCTTGCCTATGCGCCTCCATTTTCAAACGCAATGGATATCCTTAATACGGCAGGCAATGTCGCTGATAATCTCGTATCAGACAGGCTGCATATGGTTGATATAGATGAGTTTGACAGGTGGATGAATGATGAGACGCCTCATAATAACTGGATTGCCCTTGACCTGCGTCATCCAAAAGAGGCATCCCCCTGGGTAGAAAAATACCCGTCTAAGTGGTTGGCAATGCCTTATGATGAGGTAAGGAGGCGTTATAAGGAGCTTCCTCAGGATAAAACTTTCATCCTTATATGTAATGCAGGTACAAGGTCTTATGAGATAGAGAGGCTTTTGGCATCAAAGGGCTTTAAGGAGCTATATGTCCTACCTGGCGGACTTAATGTAATAAAGAGGCTGCAGCCTATATGGTATATTGAATAAGGCTATAGATTGTCTATTTATATACCTACCTTAGCCATTTTGTCCCCTTTTGCTGCCTTTTGGGATTGACGATTTTACCCAATTTTTTGGGTTGCTCGCACGCGGATTCTGGTCAAATTAGCCAATTGATAGCAGTTTCTTTTACCGTTATGTGTAGGATTTAGGCTTGACATAACCCCTTAATTGTTTAATGTGAGCATATTCTGGCATCACCCTTAGACCTTTTTTATTAAATGGAGAGGCAATGGTATGAAGTCAGGAAATAATCTTTTTGGAGTATTTTTTTATGAACATGATGACTATTTCAGAAGACAAATTTGTTTCAATCAATTACACACTGCGCTTAGACAATGGAGAAGTAGTTGAATCTTCAGGCGAAAACCTGCCGTTTGGTTTTGTTTTTGGACGCAATCAGGTAATCCCTGGGCTTGAAAAGGGGCTTATTGGTCTAAAAGAAGGAGACAGTGCAACCATCACAGTTAGCCCTGATGAGGGTTATGGTCAGAGGAATGAAGAGCTTTTACAGTCCATACCTCGTCAGCACTTTCCGCAAGATGCATCTTTGTCTGTCGGAGCAGTATTCCAGATGATGGGACCTCAAGGCCCTGTTACCTTCATAATTAACTCTCTAAATGACGATACTGTCATAGCAGACTTTAACCATCCCCTTGCAGGCAAGACCCTACAGTTTGACATAAAGGTAATGGAAGTAAGGGATGCCACTCCTGAAGAGATTCAAGGGGCAATGGGGGCATGTTCAACACAAGGGTGCGCTACCTGTGGAAGCGGATGTTGTTAAAGGACAAATCAGGCCGTTAGATATACTTATTTATCCGCATGAGATATTAAAAAGACCGTCAAGGCCTATAAAGACAATAGATGGGGCATTGCAGCGTTTTATTGATGCAATGCTCCATACAATGTATGAGGCCAAGGGCGTAGGCCTTGCTGCAAATCAGGTTGGCCGTCCTGTACAGCTTACTGTTATGGATTGCGCAAAAGATAATGAACGCGGAAAATCTCCTATAATTCTTATAAATCCAAAGATTGTTGAGGCAGAAGGGGAAATTCTTGAAGAAGAGGGCTGTTTGAGTTTTCCAGGCCTTTCTGCCAAGGTAAAACGCTCAATGAGAGTATGTCTCAAGGGCTTTGACCGTGAAGGAAAAGAAATAGAGATAGAGGCAAAAGATGGGCTTTTGTCAAGGTGCATACAGCATGAATTAGACCACTTAAACGGAATATGTCTTATTGACCGTCTGGGGAGGGTTAGAAGGGCGATTTTCAGAAAGAAACTTGCAAAAATGAGGGAAAACAGGGGACAGAGGCGATAGAATTATAAATGATAGGAATAAAAAATAGTAATAGATCAATGAAGACATATTGATGTGTTAGGGGGATAATGAGTATCTCTGTCGTATTTATGGGGACGCCAGAGTTTGCTGTCCCTCCATTAAACGCCCTTTATGAGGCAGAGGGCATAGAGATTGAGGCAGTGGTCACACAACCTGACAGGCCAAAGGGCAGGGGCAAAAGGCTCTCCTTTTCCCCTGTAAAACAGTGCGCTATTGAGATGGGGCTCTCTATACTTCAACCTGAAAATGCAGGCGATAAGGCATTCATTGAGAGGATTAACGGGATAAAACCAGATTTTCTTGTTGTTGCAGCCTATGGACAGATATTGAAAAAGGGCCTTTTAGCTGCGCCGGGGATAATGCCAGTGAATATTCACGCATCCCTCTTGCCCAAATACAGGGGAGCTGCCCCGATACAATGGGCAATATTGAATGGCGACCCTGCCTCCGGCATCACTATAATGGAGATGGACGAGGGGATGGATACGGGTCCGATTATCCTTCAGCAGGGATTGGCTATTGGAGAATATGAGACATTTGGCTCTTTATATAAAAGGCTCTCTTTCTTAGGGGCAGAATTGATTGTAAGGGCATTAAAGGATATAATAAGCGGCAAATTGAGACCTGCGCCTCAACCAAATGTGGATATCACATACGCCCCACCCATCAAAAAATCAATGCTTAAGATAGACTGGAATGTCAATGCGCAAAAGATCGCCAATCAGATAAGGGCATTTGACCCATCTCCTGGCGCATGGACGCACCTTAAAAGTTGTGGACAAAAGAGGATAAGGCTGTTTAATCCAATCGTGTGCCAGTATGAAAGTCTTTCTTTTAACTTTACAACAGAAGAATTTGAAAATGCCGCATGCGGCTGTGTTCTCTCTGTAACAGATGGAGTGATACATATAAAATGTAATAATGACACTATAATAGGAATTCAAGAGATACAAATGGAGGGGAAAAGACGCATGTGGGTTAAGGAATTTATAAGGGGTAAAGGTATAGTTAAGGGGGATATCTTTCAGTAATTGTGTCTTTTTTAAATGCAAGGGGCATAGCCATTAAGATATTGGCCTCATGGCTTGTCTCTTCCCCGAGGAAAAGGGATCCAATAGAGCAGACCATTAGTCAAGAATTTTCTTATCATAACCTCAAGGAAAAAGATAAGTCCCTTATAAGAGAATGTGTTGGCGGATGTATTCGTCATCTATTATTCCTTGAATGGATAGTAAAGAGGTTTGTAAAAGGATATGGGAGATTATGGCCTCTTATAAGGGCATCTTTGCTTATTGGGGCATATCAGATCCTATTTCTTGATAGAATACCCTCTTATGCAGCTATAAATGAGACAATTAACGGCTTTAAGGGAATTTTGAGAGAAGAAGGGGCAGGTTATAAGAAGATATCTAAAAGAGCTTTCACATTCACAAGGCTGTTAAATGCGGCGCTTCGCAATATCCATAGAAGCCAGATAGAGGGCGGTCAACCCGAGCCCCC
>JALWQB010000069.1 GCA_026994795.1 Deltaproteobacteria bacterium | reverse complement strand
TTTTATTTTCAATATAAAACTCTATAAGTTTAGCTAATACATCAACAAAATATCTTTTTTCTTGAACACTTAACTGTGTTGGGCATTTTGCCAAGGATTTAAGTGAATTATTAAATTCATTATCTAATTCCTTACTGCCAATATTTTTAAATTGTTCTAAATGATAATTAGACACAATATCATCCCAATAAATATTAAATTGGTTTTTACTATATATTTTATTTCGTATATCCATAAACAATTTTCTCCTTTATAAACATCACGATCACATGCAACGCTTGTTAAAACTTTTTTTCTATTAAACTCAAATTATCTCCTGCCAACCTTATCAGGGCACTCTTTCATGTCCATTTTCTAACTTTTTATATTTATTGCCTTATTACAAGCTAAACTTTTAAAATTTTTTACGGCCAAACCTTAAATTCGGCCCAAGCCTCTTTATATCTTCAGTAATCTTCCTTGCATGTTCGGCAAACTTTTCTCCCTCTGATGCGGATATCCACGAAAGATGAAGCCTCTCGGGCTCAAGCCCAGCAAACTCAAGCAGGCGTTTTAAAAGAATGAGCCTCCTTCTTGCATACATATTGCCTGAGATGTAATGACAATCCCCGATATGGCAACCCGATACCCACACCCCATCCGCTCCCTTATGAAAGGCGTTGAGGATAAGCTCTGGGCTTATCCTGCCTGAGCATGGCACCTTTATTATCTTGACATTTGCAGGATACTGAAGCCTTGAGACTCCGGCCAGATCAGCCCCTGCATAACTACACCAATTACACAAAAATGCTATTATCTTAGGCTCCCAGTTCAAATAAGGCCCCCTCTATAGAAGACATAATCTCAATATTCCCCTCATTTAAGAGGGTAATCGCCCCTGACCTGCAGCCTGCAACACAGGCGCCGCACCCCTTGCAAAGCCCTGCGTTTACCTGCGCCTTTCCCGCTTCCTTATCAAGCGTTATTGCGCCATAAGGACATATATTCTCGCAAAGCCCGCAACCCACGCACTTTGAAACATTTACCTCTGCAGTTACAGCCTCCTTTAATATCACCTCTTTTGAGAGGATGGTAGATGCCCTGCCTGCTGCCGCCTTCGCCTGAGCAACAGTCTCGTCTATAGGCTTTGGATAATGAGAAAGGCCGCACACAAATACCCCGTCTGTTGCAAAATCAACCGGTCTTAACTTCATGTGCGCTTCCAGGAAAAAGCCATTCAGGTCAGTAGCGCACTTAAAAAGCCGTGACAGCCTCTCAATCTCCCTTGAAGGCAAAACAGGGGTAAGAAGCACCACCTTATCAGGCCATAAGGCAATATCTTCACCAACTATCTCATCCCGTGTCTCTACTTTGAGCCTGCCATCATCCACCTTCTTTAGCTCAGGGGGAGCTTGGGTGGAATACCGTATAAACACAATCCCCAGAGACCTCGCCTTTTCATACAGGTATTCAAGCCTCCCATAGGTCCTTATGTCCCTGTAGAGCATAAATATCCTGAGATTGGGGTCTGCCTCCTTCATAGAGATCGCAAGTTTTATCCCCTGAGAACAGCATATCTTGCTGCAATAAGGCCGCTCCTTATTCCGTGAGCCAACACAGTGGATAAACACCACTTCATTTGCATCAGTTAATCCAGTCGCACCGATTACATTATTTCCCGCCTCATCTGACTTAACTGCCCCGTTAAACGCCCTTTTATTAAGCTCATAGGCAGTAACAACCCTTTCATCCTCGCCATAAAGATAAAGCCCCTTAGGATAATATGGCTCACCGCCAGGGG
>JALWQB010000068.1 GCA_026994795.1 Deltaproteobacteria bacterium | reverse complement strand
ATCCCTTGAGCCCTTTTGAGCTAACAAGCTCCTTATAACTTATCATCTCATGGCCGATTATATCCCTTGAGATGGATGCCAGATTGTGCTGGCGCCTCGCTGGGTCAAGGAGATAAGAGGCAATCATTGTATCAAACGCTATGCCTTGCAGCTCAAGGCCATGATGTCTCAATACAATGAGGTCAAACTTTATGTTATGCCCTGTCTTTTTAATCTCAGGGTCAGATAAGACTGAAAAAAGCGCATCTTTTACCGCCTCTATCGGGATATTCCGCTCAGTATCTCCCGTTCCCCTATGGCCAATCGGGATATAATAGGCGACTGGAGGCGTTACTGAAATGGATATCCCAACAATTGAGGCGCTTATTGGCTCTATGCCATCTGTCTCCGTATCTATTACAAGACGCTTTGCTGACCTTATTTCATCGCACAGCCTGTTAAGCTCAAAAGCGCCTGTTATAAGCTGATATTTATCATAAGTTATATCTTCAACGCCTGCATAAGCGCCTCCTTTATCGCCAGCGCCGCCCTCCCCTGCCCTCTCGCTTTCTTTATGGGCATTGTGAGATATGCGCCTTACCTCCCTTAAAAGGCTTTTAAACTCCAGTTCCTCAAAGATGTTGCACAGCTTCTGGATATCCCAGCCCCTCAATTTACAATCATCCATTGACAGCGGTATTTTTACATCTTTTTTAAGGGTTACAAGCTCTCTATAAAGTGATATGTTATCTTTTTCTATAATAAGATTTTCCCTCATCTTACCCTTTGGAAGCTCATCTATGCGCCTATACAACTCATCAACGGAGCCAAACCTTTGTATAAGCCCGACGGCCTTTTTAGGGCCAATTCCCTTTACCCCAGAGATATTATCAGAGGAATCCCCTGATAAGGTCTGGACATCAATAAACCTTTCTGGCGGGATTGAGTATTCCTTGACTATATCGTCGCTTGTTATGAGCTTATCTTTTACCGGGTCCCATATAACGGATTGGTCGTCAAGCAGTTGTATCAGGTCCTTATCCCCTGATACGATTACCTTTTGAATGCCTGTTACTGAATGTATTATAGAGGCAATGAC
Source organism: Deltaproteobacteria bacterium (assembly GCA_026994795.1). Classification (GTDB taxonomy): domain Bacteria; phylum Desulfobacterota; class Dissulfuribacteria; order Dissulfuribacterales; family Dissulfuribacteraceae; genus JALWQB01. The sequence continues at coordinate 6,343 of JALWQB010000068.1, read as the reverse complement.
ATCATCCGCCTCCACGCCCTCTATCTCAAACTGCGGTATTCCAAGGGCAGATACTATATCTTTTATCTTGGGAAGTTGAACGATAAGCTCTTCTGGCATTGGAGGTCTGTTGGCCTTATAGTCAGGATAGAGCTCGTGTCTAAATGTCTTGGCCTTTGCATCCCATACCATCACGCAGTATTGGGGGGATTTTTCCCTCAATACCTTCATCAGCATAGCGGTTACATTGTATATTGCCCTTGTAGGAAGGCCGGCAGAGGTTGAAAGCCTTGCCTTGAACCCAAAAAATCCCCTGTATAAATAAGGGCTTCCATCAATTATAAATAAAGCGGGCTGTTTTAGCTGTTCTATATTGGACATTTTTATATTTACTGGCTAATTTTATAATGTTTTCTTTGCTGCAGTCTTTTTAACATAGGCATTGAAATTATTTATACGCTCAAGTTATCCCTTGACATATCAAAAAATTTAGGTAGAGTGCCTCTACCTTATTTTCATATCAAGCGGTCCCATCGTCTAGTGGCCTAGGACGTCGGCCTCTCACGCCGAAAACAGGGGTTCGAGTCCCCTTGGGACCGCCAATTTCTCCTTTCCCCCTCTCCCTTTATCTCATTCTACAACCTCTTTATCTCCCCCTCGCTAAGACCAGTCTCCTCAACGATTTTCTCTATAGGTTCTTCGGACTCAAGCATCTTTATGGCAAGCTTCCTCAGCACCCTTTTCATCTTCTCTTCCGCCCTTTTTCTCGCCTCAGCCTCCCTTTGCCTTGCATCAGCCTCTTGTTTCATCTTCTCTTCCGCCCTTTTTCTTGCCTCAGCCTCCTGTTTCATCTTCTCTTCCGCCTTTTTCCTTGCCTCAGCCTCCCTTTGCTTTGCCTCTCTTTCCTGCTCTAATTCGCGCTCTTGCTCCTGAAAGTCATCAAGTATCTCATCCTCAATATCCATTGTCTCTCTCATCTTGTCATCCTGTACCGCCTTTAAAAGACGCCTGATTATTGGCCTGTATCTCTCAGGATAATCGTCTTCATCTATGCTTATCTCATGCCTTCTTCCTGGCTCAAACACTGAAAGCGCCTTTTCAAGCTCTGTCTTGTGCGACTTGCGCTTTATAGCCTCTACCTGCACGATTATACTGTCATGCGTAAGGCTCTCAATAAAGTCAGAACGAACATTCAGCTCCTCGCCTGTGGAGTGGTTAAGATACTGACGGGCTATGCGGATTATCGGGATGTCTTCAAGACCCGATATGGCATATCCCAAAAAATAGATGGTTATTATGGGTAATGCCTTTTTCTTACGCCCTTCTTTCACTACATTGTCCTCATTGGCATATTGTTTGCCCAAATATCTCCTGAACCGCATTATGTCTGACGGCAGTTTTGCCTTTTGAAGCTCTATCAGCACCAACTTCTCTTTGCCGTCTCTTGCCCTTATCCTTGCCTTGAAATCTATCTGATACACTGTAAGGCTTTTGTCGCGATTTGATATTGATGTTGAGTATTCCTGAGGCTTTAACTCAACATCCAGCACCTCAGTCTCAAGGAGACCCGACAGCAAAAGACTTGCAATGTTTCTGTCTTCCATAAGATATTTAAACACTACATCATAGATCGCATTGGCTACCTTCATACCTATACCCCCGCGGGTTTTAATCTAATCAATGTCCGTAATGACCCTTAACTAATCGCTGAGGCTGAAGCTGCTGCATTTAAAGTCCACCCAGTTAGAGGCATCCCATGGGTCCATATCCTCCCGAACAAGGAGGACGCACCCCTGATATTCCCCTTTTTGAAGCCCCCTTGGAAGCGTCATATCAAATACCGGCGTTGACCACATCCCGTTAAATTCCTGCGCCCTCTTAAAGGGCACCAGCGTATTGGGAAGGGATGGGGCATAGTTCTCTCCAATGGTGATAAAATATTTATCAGGAAAGATAATGCCCACATACAGGTCAAACCTGCCATTGGCGTTTACCTCTACATCAAATTTGAGCCTGTCTCCAATCTTGTAAACGCTCTGATTAAAGAGGGCGTTCACCGCTGCCTCGCCACAGCCCTTAATCACATTGACCTCGCCCTTCATCATATCAGACTCATCGCCTGTATCGTCTATGGCAGTATAGTATATGTTCCATAGCCCCTCTTTTCTGAACCCGTCAAACTTGAGCTCCCACCTGTCTTGCGCCCCGTTATATAAAAGCTCCACCTCAGTAGTCCCAAGACCTACTGCCTCACTCTCAGGGTCATACTGGTTGCTGAAATCAGGCGGGACAATAACCGCCCTTACTGTCTTTACCCCAGCGCCCTCTCCTGACACAGCCTTTGCCCATATAACCTTAGAGCAGGCATCCTCAGCCTCTACCCTGAGCGCAGGATGTATGCCGCTTATCTGAGGGGGCTCTGCCGCGCTGTAAGCATCCCGCCCAATCACCGTATCCTTTGCGACGAAAACGCCGTCAACAGAGGAAAACACCCCGTCTCCCGTATCATCAAGCCACGGCCTTTGGCCCTTAAATATCTTTTCAGAGCGCATCATCTCCTCCGCTGCCAAAAACGCCTCACGCAAATCAAGCCCTCGCCTCAATATCTCCCACACCTTGTCCGTAAAGCTCATGCCCTTTGCATTCCACGCACGGGAGCTATCGTCTGAGCTTGTCAGGATGACCCTGTTTTTGCCCTTAAGGTCATCAAGAAATGAGCCCGAATAGCATGAATCCAGAATAATCACCTTTACCACGCCCTCAGGGAGCTTGTTAAAGAGCCCTGAAAGCCCTGATGCATTATACCAGTCATAGCGATTGAGCTTTAAGGCATCCTTTTTGCCGTGTCCGTGATAGTAGAACACAAACTGCTCTCCTTGCTTTATAGAGCCAGAAATTATGTTAAACGCCTCTTCAAGCCTTTCTGCCGTAACATCTGAATAGTCCACCACATGGTCATCCGCCCCGTCTCCAGTAATGTCTATCCATGTTACAGGGTTAAAATATATGATGTCGTCATCCGTAAAGCCGCGGGCCTTAAGGAGCTTGTAGATCTTTTTGGTAAGCTCCTTAGTGATGGGAAAGAGGGTATTTTGCTCATGCGCCCCGCTCCCTGCAATGATTATCGCCCTTCCAATGCCAGACGCCTCGCCTTGTCCCTGCCCGCTGCCTGCGTCCTTAGGAGCTGTATCCTCAACAGGCTCAGGTGAAGGGGGCGGTGCCTTAGGGGCCTCCTTTACATGGATCACCACATCAGACGTCCCTTGCTTTCCTGCGCTGTCCGTAACAGTAAGCCTTACAGTATAGTCCCCTTGGGTTGAAAAGGTGTGATTAATCGCCCTTCCGTCTCCCTCCTCGCCGTCTCCAAAGACCCAGTGAAACGAAAGCGTTCCACCCTCAGGATCAGAGCCGGAGCCTGCAAAGGCTACATTCAAAGGGGCTGTCCCCTCTGTTGCGCTTACAGTGATGCTGGCAGTGGGGGGCTTGTTTGTATAAGTTACCACAATTGCCTGCGTTGCAGTTGCGGTCGCGCCCCTGTTATCCGTAACAGTGAGGGTCAGGACATATTGGCCCTCTGATGCGTATGTGTGCGCCACATCCATTGTGGATGCGTCAGGGCTCCCATCCCCGAATGACCACTCCCACTTGACTATCGTACCGTCAGGGTCGCTTGAGTGCCCCCCTGATACCTTCACCTCAAACGGCGCCTCGCCTGTATTTGGGGTGTTGAGGGTGATGACAGCGGAAGGCGGGGTATTGGGAGGCTCATTTACCGTAACCGCGATAGTTGCCGTGCTGGTGTCTCCCTGTGAATCCGTTACTGTTACAGTTGCCGTATATGCGCCGGGGGTTGAGTATTGGTGCGCGGGGCTTTGGTCTGATGAGCCTGAAGAGCCGTCCCCAAACGACCAGTTGAAGCTGTAGGGCGGCGTCCCGCCTGAGACCTGAATTGAAAACGCCGCGAGATATGGGGCATCGCCGGAGAGGGATGATGGCGATGGGGTGATGGTGATGGGTTCTTTAATGATCAAAGAATCAGAATGACCAGATAGTCCGCCACGCACGCAGCGCACGTAAAAGGAAATGTCCTTAAAATCCCAACCGGCGTAGCCATCGTAGAAACCGACAGCCCACGCGCCATCGGGAGAGTTAGCGTAGGACGTGGACGACCAGTAATAGGACGACCAACCAGACTCGCAGGAAAAAACTGAGGTGTCTATGGCAGGGCCGTATCGCGTATAATCAACAATGCTCAGAAGCTCTATTTTGTTGGGAAGCCGCCAGTCATCATAGCCTCCGAGGGTCAGATTTTCGCAATAGGCAAGGGCGTCTTTCCATGTAAGCCTCTTGCTTGTAACATCCGCATCGTTCTGCCATACAAGGCCCGTGCCCTCATCTATTACCGTATCGCCAGAGACGGTGTATGGCCCAATTGCCCAGCCATTGGAAGAACGCAAAGCGCATACCATCATCAACATACCAATAAAAAACGCTATAATCTTAAAACGCATCATAATATTCCCCCTTTCAAGGATTGTTGTTATAACCGGCATAAAGGGCAACTGGCCTCCTTCCAATCAACCCTGCTTCTCCCTTTGTTCGGTGATAATTTTGGGATTTATATATTCAATTTTGCCTTCTTTCCAAATTGGTATTTTTAAATTCTTCCTTTTTGCTTCTGCTATAACATTCTGAACAGCTCTATTTAGCGCCTTAAGACCCAATGTTGCATAATCTTGTTTCTGTTCCACCATAACATCACCACGATTGTTCAATAATATATGGTTTATGACTGGATGTATCAAAAACTATCCATTCATCTGCCAATTGCTTATATATTTTTTGAAAGTTAATCCAGCTCCTATCAAAACGACGTATAATATCTTTTATCGGAACATTATGTCCACCTGCAGACACACGAAGTCTCACTCTTCCTATAGCTAAGTTGACTGAAGCCAACTTTAAAAAATATATGACAATTCTATAAGATTTTGCCTTCATTTTATTGATTTTCTTGATATATATCCTTCCAGATAATGTTGTTTCAAAGGCAAATGTTTCTCTCTTATCAATGCATTGATCTATTTGTTCAAGCATCAACTTTCCAGCTTTTATTGCTGCTATTTCAGGACGAAATGGCGATAGACCTGAGGCTATCAAATCGGCATTTATGAAATTGAGGCATTCGGCTTCAATTGGAAGAAATTCTTTCGCAAAAGTTGTTTTGCCTGCTCCATTTGGACCAGCTATAATATAGCATACTTTTGTCATCTATCTTACCTTAAAACACCAAATATTCGTAAAATCTGCCCACCCTGAAAAATATATATACTGCAAGCTCCATCATTTTCCTAAATATGGGAAGGTGCTCATATCTTGCCATAAAAATCACCAAATATTCAAATATCAAAATAACCTATAGTCCGCCACGCACGCAACGCACGGAATAGGAACTGTCCTTATCAAGCCAACCGGCGCCGCCACCGTAGAAATCGACGCCCCACGCGCTACCGGGATTGCTAGCGTAGGACGTGGACGACCAGTAAACGGACGACTCGCATGAAAATGCCGAGGTGTCTATGGCGGGGCCGTATCTGCCGTTATCAACTATGGTCTCAAGCTCAAAAGCGCTTGGAAGACGCCAGTCGGAAAAGCCCGCATAGGTGAGGGCGGCGCAGTAATCAACGGCGGCCTGCCACTCCATTTCATCATTCTCATCTATCTTCCCGTCACTGTTGGTGTCAGCGGTATTTGTCATCCACATAAGGCCCGTGTTATTGTCAATGGTTACATCATCGCCAGTATTGTTGTAATTTTCATGCTTGGTAAAGGACCGCTGAAGCCCGTGATAATTGGCGTCTTGCCCGTAAAGGGGCTGGCCGGGCGATGGGCAAGTTATCTCGTTTCCCTTTGTGTCATAACACTTAGTCTGCCCTGTATCAGGCAGGGGCTTATAATTCGCCCCATAGACCTTGGGCGGTGAGATAAAAAGCCCGGCAACTGCAAACCACAACCACAACAGACAAACCCCAGCCAGCAAACGGAGCCCATGACTCGGCAGAAGACACGATAAACAGAGCCTACTATGCCCCGGCGCATAGCGCCCTTGCCACGACACATGCCCCCCATGACCCGGCAAAACTCTCTCTGCCAGACCCCGTAACCGCAGCAGCCTGACCACAGTCCCCAATCCGGGACACCGAGCAAAAAGACTTGATACGCCTCTTGCTGCGCCTTGTTTCCACATGCTCAATAAGCCTCTTTTCTCCATCCTCATCTCAAAATACCTCCTATCTTAATTAATATAGTAGTTTCTTACACCCTTAAATCCAAAAGCCTCCTTAACTCTCCCTTTCTCCCTTTC